>DBXA01000091.1:11362-12588 GCA_002309235.1 Christensenella sp. UBA1224
CCGTCCTTTATCATGTTTTCCGCCCAGCCTGACAGGCGCACGCCATCTGCAACGGCCATGGCGTAAAACTGCCATCCGTGCTTTATCGCCTGTTCGATGGGCTGCACGCCCTCTGTGAAGGCGAGCTTCTGCCTGGAACGCTTTTCCCGGTTGCGCTTGAGCGTTTCAAAGCGTTGGAAACGGTCGTCGCGCACGGTGATTCTTTCTGTGGTCATGCTCTTTGCTCCCGGATCATATCCCAAGGAAATAGAATACCCAGCTGACTGCCTCGCGGTAGCGCATCCTGGTGCGTGTGATAAAGGTCTTGTTATTGAGCGCAGCGGCGCCCTGGGCATCCAGCCCCGCATCCTCCGCAAGCCAAAGAGCCCTTGTCAGGTGATAGGCGTTTGTGGTGATGATGCAGGTCTTAAGCCCGTTTGATCCCATGATGGCCTTGGCGTTGGCGAGGTTCTCTTCCGTAGAGGTCGATGTATCATCCAGGAGTATCGCATCCTCAGGGACGCCGTTTGCCATGAACCAATCCCGCATGGCTTCCGCCTCGCTGCAGGGCTCATCGCTGCCCTGGCCGCCGCATGCGATGATATAGGGAGCAAGGCCCTTTTCGTATACCTGCAGGGCTTTCATGACGCGCCTTTCGAGGGAAACGCTCGGAGATCTGTCCGGGTTTACCTTGGCGCCGAGGACGATGATGCAATCTGCCTCTTTGGGCTCCGGTGTCAGCTCTTCCTTGATGTATACGGCAAAAGCGAGGGCAGTCCAGCAGAAGATGCCGATGAGGCCCAGTATGAGTATGATCTTTACGGCAGTCGGTAATCTGTGCATAGTTCCTCCGGGAAATCAGTTCCGAGTTTTGAAAATACCTGGACCCAGCCATTATATTCTTTCTGTGCCGCAGGTCTCACGGGACGGAAGCCGAACTCCAGGTAGACCTTTACGGCTACCCAGCTGGGCGGCTGGGTTCCCAGCGTCACACGGGTATAGCCCAGATCCCTAAGGCGCAGGAGAGCCGCGGAGACAATGGGCTTTGAAAGACCCTTTCCCTGCATATCCTCCCTTACGGCTACCCAGTGAAGGGCGCCGTCCTTCCCGTTGAACCAGGCGGATGCCGTTGCCGCGGGGATGCCGGCTTCGTCTGTGATGAAGTACATGCGCTCAGGCAAAAGCAGCTTGTCCGCGCCGTAATACTTCTCAAACCCCTTGAGGGCTTCGGCTTCGCTGCCGAATTC
>DBXA01000091.1:12672-13505 GCA_002309235.1 Christensenella sp. UBA1224
CGAGCCCTTCCAGACACATGGAAAGGTGTACGTATTCGAGACTGCGGTCGTACATGCTTACCTTCCGGCAGCTTTGAGCGCGATATCAGGGTTGTTGGTGATGATGGCGTGTATGCCTTTCTCCATCAGCGCCTTCATATCAGCCTGTTCGTTCACCGTCCAGGGATTCACATCTATCCCTTTATCCTTCATTGCCTGCATATAGCCTTCACGCAGGCAGTTTTTCCAATACGGGTGCACGGCTTTGGCTTTCTGAGATACTGCGTAGTCCACCTCTTCCTTCGTGTCTTCCCTGATGGGTTTGGTGTACAGAAGACCTGTCGGCCGCGTGGGATCGAGGCTGAGCAGCCTTTCCAGGCTTTTGTGGTTGAAGGAGGAGTAGAGCACCTTGTCCTTCATGCCGCATTCCTCGGCGATGCGCAGGCACTTTTCCTCTATGCCCTCGTACCAGTAATCATCGGTCTTGAGCTCTACATTCACAGTGAGGCCTGTGGGGGCGAGCAGCTCGTACACCTCGCGCAGGGTGGGCATCCTGGCGCCAAGGTATTTGTCCATATTGTTGTGGTAGCTGTATTTCATGAGCTCCTCATAGGTCATATCGCGGATGAAGCCCTTGCCGGTGGAGGTGCGGTCTATGGATTCATCGTGGTTGACCATTACCTCGCCGGACTTACAGATATGTACATCCAGCTCTACGCCGTCCGCGTGCATTTCGGCGGCGAGCTTGAAGGCTTCCAGTGTGTTTTCAGGCGCGTAAGCGGATGCTCCGCGGTGTGCCCAGACGATCGTATCGAACATAGAAAGGACCCTCCTTGCAAATACTGTATACTTAT
>DBXA01000091.1:13568-14407 GCA_002309235.1 Christensenella sp. UBA1224
GCGGGGTTATAATCAATACATAAGCTTCGGATATACTGAGGAGCGAAAGGGGACCATACGATGAAGATATATGCGGAAAAGGCGCTGCTGCCCGGCGGCTTTGCAGATGATGTGCTGGTAACTGTCGACGGAGGCTATATACGGGAGACAGGCCGCGGAAAAGCGAAGGACGCGGATATCTGCGCTAAGATACTGACGCCGGGCCTCTACGACAAGCATGAACACGGAGCTCTCGGCTTTGATGCCTCCCGCCCGGATGAGGAGAAATGCCGCAGATGGCTGAAGCTACTCGCATCCCACGGGGTCACGAACGTACTGTATACGGTCTCGACGGGGGACCCTGACAGGCTCAACAAGGCGATCGATTTCGCCGCTCGTGTGATGGAAGCGCAGAAGCAGGGCGATTACGAGGGCTGCCGGATAGAGGGCGTCCATATGGAGGGCCCGTTCATTTCACCTGTGCGCTCCGGAGCGATGGCGAAGGATAAGATACTGCCGCCCTCTATGGAAAACTTTTATAGAATGGCGGGGAGCCATGCGGATATCGTAAAGGCCATCACGATCGCGCCGGAGGTGCCCGGCGCGGCGGAGACGGCAAGGGAACTGGCATCCATGGGCATACGGGTGCAGGCAGGGCATACGGACGCCACCTGCCAGGAGGCGAAGAAGGCCTTCAATGAGGACTGCTTTACCGGCATCACCCATTTCTACAACGCTGCAAGGCCTATGGCCACCAGGGAACCGGGTATATTGGGCGCCGCCCTTTTCGATGACAGGGTCTACTGCGAGGCGATCTGCGATCTGGTGCACGTATCCCCTGAAATGCTCAAGCTCCTCAT
>DBXA01000091.1:14477-29979 GCA_002309235.1 Christensenella sp. UBA1224
AATCACGGCGTCATCGTTAGGGACGGAAAGAATTATACAGCCTCCGGCGGCATCGCCGGCGGCGCGAAACAGGCGGATACCGGCGTGCACAATCTCATACAGATGGGTATAAAGCCGGAGGACGCTTTCCGCATGGCGTCTTCGACGACTGCGGACTATTTCGGACAGAGCGACCTTGGCGCCATCGCACCGGGTATGCGGGCGTGTCTGGCGGCGTGGAACGAAGAGTATGAGTGTGAGTTTGCCGAATTCGGAATGCGTAATTAGGTATGAATAATGTGTGATTCGGAAAGACGGTACCTGATTCCGAATTCCGAATGATACGTGCTGATTGCCTGGAAGGAGAATGGGCGTGTACGCGGGGATCGATGTGGGCGGGACCTCCGTCAAGGTAGGCTTTGTGGATGAAAAGGGAAAATTGACAGGCATCAAACGAGCGGCCACGGGCAGGATCACCGTGGAAGCGCTGGCGGATACGGTGGCGGGGATATTGGAAAAAAGCCCCTCTCCCGTCAGCGGGATAGGGCTTGTAACAGCCGGCAGGGTAAACCCGGCCACGGGTATCGTGGATGCTGGGAACCTGGGCTGGTGGCAGGTGCCGCTGCGGTCCGTGATGGAAAGAAGGCTCGGCATGCCCGTGCATATAGATAACGATGTGCAGGGAGCTCTTTACGCGGAATGGAAGACGGGCATCTGCAAAGATGCGGAGAACGTGGTATACATATCCCTGGGCACCGGCATAGGCGGGGCGTTTATCCTGAACGGCCGCTTTTACCGGGGGCGTGGACATGACGGCGCGGAGATAGGCCATATGATCACACACGCGGATGGTGAGCCCTGCGCCTGCGGAGGCCGCGGATGCTTCGAAAGATACGGTTCCGCTGCAGCGCTTTCCCGCATGGCGGGAGGGGTCAATACCCGCGTCGTATTCTCCCGTGCCGCGGAAGGTGATGCGGCCATGGCAGGTATCCTGAAAAGGTATACCCATGAGCTGTGCATCGGCATAGCATCGGTATCAGTGATCTTCCGGCCGGATATGATCGTGCTGGGAGGAGGCCTTTCCAATGCGGGAAACGCCCTTTTGGACCCTATCGCCCAGGAGCTTTCAACAGCCTCCCCGACGATACCAAGGGGGAAGCCGCCTGTGGTGAGATTAGCCCGTCACGGGAACGAGGCAGGGGTCATCGGGGCGGCGCTGATGGCTATGGACGGCGTGTGACATCTGCTTTTGCCGTTATCCTGTAATATGAAAAATGCCTTGTGCGCGGAATCGCCTTGTTCCGCGCATAAGACATTTTTTGACTGAGATTGCTTATTGATGATCGTGGAAGGGCAGAGCGGGTATGACCCGGCATCAGTAGTTGTACCACCTGAACCATCGCAGATACTTCGCGTAGGAGCGGGGGATCGGAAGGCCGCTCATCAGCGGGTAGAACATGGCGCACAGCGCGAGAGCCGCTCCCATCCAGGACCAGCCGAGTATCAGCGCGGCTTTGCGGCTGCGTTTGTAAAGCTCTGCAACCATCAGCGCCGATGCGGCTATGATAAAGGGCACAGAGGCGAAGTAGTGGTAGATAAAGGTGCTGCGGCTGATGAGGATCCAGGGGGCGAACTGGCTGAGGAAAGCGATGGAAACGATCAGGAAGGGCCTGCTGCGTCCCCTGGACTGTATGCTGCGGAAAAAGGCGTAGAATATCCCGACAAGGCTGCCCCACCAGACGGCGGGGTTCCCCATGCAGGAGATGGAGGATATCATGCCCTCTTCCAGGTATTTCGTGCCGGAATAATACCACATGGGCCTTATGATGAGCGGCCACTCATACCAGGGGGAACGGAAGTAATGCGTATCCCCGGAAAGGGAATTGTGATAGCGGAATATGCTCACCTGTGTATCCCATACGCCCTTTATCGTGAAGTTGTTATCCGGCGTCAGCTGCCAGTAGTAGGAGAAGTAGTAGACCGCCAGAGGTACCGCGATGAAGAACAGGCAACACCAGAAAAGAGTCATTACGGTATAGCGGGGGAATGCATCCGCTGCATGCTCGAGCACTGTGTGATCTTCCTTTCCCGGCTGACGGAGCACGGCTCCTGCAGCGCGGTATTCGGAATACCTGAGAGAGAGGGTGTAGAAAAACAGCACGGCAAGGCCTGCTCCTGCGTATATGCATATCCATTTTGAGGCGCAGCCCAGGGCGAAGGCCGTTCCGCACAGGGCGAGCGGCACCAGCGTCTTTTTGAGGGGCTGGCGGTAAAAGCTCATCTTCACATAGCGGAACATAAACAGGTACATGAACATGATGAACATGACCGCGAAGGAATCTATGGTGCCGATGCGGGTCTGCGTGAAGTGCATGCAGTCCAGCGTGAGCAGCATCATGCCGAAGAAAGCGGCAAAGCGGTTCTTTGTCAGCTGCCGTATGATCAGGTACATGAGGGGTACCATGATGATGCCCGCAACTGCCCCGGCGAAACGCCAGCCAAAGGGATTCATGCCGAACAGGAGTATCCCGCAGGCGATGAGCAGCTTGCCCAGCGGCGGATGGGTCCATTCATAGGTGGACATGCCGTGGATATGCTCGTAGGCCGTGCGTACGTGGTATATCTCGTCAAAATAGCTCGAATTATAGTAGGACGGGTATGGGGGAACGGTATCCTGCTCATCGATCAGGGCGAGGGCGTTCCCGGAGCCCGATGTCATGACCTTCCTGACGAGGAGCGGATCTCCGCTACCATCAAGGAAGCCGCATTCCCTCAGCACAAGACCGGACTTCTGGGCTGTGATGCGCAGGTAGCGCGCTGTCAGTACGCGGTCCTGGGTGGGGATCTCCGGCTCGAACCGGAGCCAGCGGAAAATCTCCCCCTGGTCGTACTGCGCGGGGCCGAGCGAGGTAAATTCCGATCCATCCTGCGATATCGAAACATCGAAAGTGCAGTTGCAGATGCCTCCGTAATAGGTGAAGGTAAAGCTTTCGACAGCGCCAAGGTCAAATGTGACCGTTTCTCCTGCTTCGGAGGAGATCCAGTCTGTCTCCGGGGCTTTTCGTGTGCCCAGGTTCGCGAAGGTGAATATCGAATAGGCGAGAGTGATCGCCGCCATGAGGATGATCTCGCCTTTTTTCAGGTTTATGCGCCAATCCTCTTCCGCCTTGAGGCGTGAGAGCGCCGGGGCGTGCAGAGCCCGGGCGGACTTTGCGCGGCGGTAGATCCTCGTAAGCGTGATCGTATGCTTAAAGATGCAGATATCGACGCCTGCCCATATAAGGATCGCGCAGGATGCGATATTCATGGCGGATATGCTTATAGTGAGGGCTGCGGGGGCATGAATTGTATATCCGTAGATCAGCACGGCTTCCATATTCAGAAAGCACCCGACAGAGGCGAGTATGAGCGAGCATACCGTGCGTACATCCCTCTCCTCTATATAGGCGAATACCAATAGCGGCAGTACCGGGAACAGATACCTTTCGTGCATCTTCAGGCCGAAGCAGAACATGAAGGATATCATGGCGGAACAGATGAGAGGCAGATGTCCCTTTCCCTTTGCCCGGACGGTAAGGAATGCCGCGCCTGCGATGGCGATGAGATAAGCTGCCCAACCTGGGATCTGTGAGGCAAAGCCCGAGAGCGGCGACCAGTCCAGACCGACGATATGCCAGAAATTGCAGGCGCTCACGCTGTAATAGTTATATTGCGAGAGCGTGCCCGTATAAAGCCTGTAGAGCCATATAACAGGCCTTATAACGGCATATTCCGAGATATCCGGAATGTTCATGGAGGAAACGAAGCCGGCGGCATAGAGGATGAGCGCAGATGAGAAAAGACCGGAGAGGATATCCGTCATATGCCTTATCTTTTTCCTGCGCCGGATGTCTGTGATGAGCACGCACAGGCCTATCGGCGCGAACAGCAGGGCCTGGGGCTTTACCAGCACGGCTATCGCGAATACGGGGAGCGCGAAGGCATACTTCTTCCTGCCGCAAAGGAGGACAGCGCATATGACGAGCACGCTCAGTATGCTGTCTGTCTGGCCCCAGACCGCGCTGTCGCAGATGACGGCGGCGTTGAGGAGGAAGAGGAGGCTGATGTATGCCCCTGTCCTGTCTCCGTAACGGGGCCTGGCGATCTTCCAGATGAGCCAGCCGCAAAAGATATCCGAGAGTATGTTGGGGAGCTTGACCAGGAGGACTGCCAAGGATTCGTTCTTTGTCAGGCTGATCAGCAGGCCTATGGGCCAGAGCATGAGCATATAACCCGGCGGATAATCGCAGAAGCCGGGCACCGTATAGAACTGGGAAGGTCCTTGGGCGTACATGGTCTTGGCCCAGGAGATAAAACAGCCGATATCGGTCTCATAGCCCGGGGAGAAGGCCGCGATCGCGACTCTTACGACCAGTGAGAAGGCAAGGAAGACCCAGATCAGCAGGCGGCCGCCCTCCGAAGCCGGACGGAGCCTTGATCCCTTCAGATAGATGAGTGCCGCAAGGAGGGCCCATACCCCGGACAGTGCCAGCAGCTTTGTCATGTGGGAGCCTTTGGCGTCTGCGGGGGCTTTTTTTTCGTTTTTTTCCGGAGATGCGTATGTGTTTTCAAAAGAATGGATCACCGCGTCTTCAGGTATGTCGTGAGCCTTTTCCACCACGAGATCATCAAACCAGGCTTCGCCCGAGGTGGTGGCGCTGTAGCCGCCGAGCCGCGCGCAAAAGACCATACTCGTCTGGCCGGAGCCCGTCATGCCGTAAAAGGCGAGCTCCATCCATTCGCCTGCGGTATCATACAGGCCATCGGAATAGGTATCCGTATACAGGATGGAAAGATTAGCGCCTGCGCCGCCTTCGCAGCCGGCCGCCTTGACCTTACAGGATGCCCTGTAGACGGTATCCGGCTCCACATTGACCGATTGGATATACCGGGCATCGTTTTCCTCGTAATTGAAGATGTACAGACAGCTGCCCCCGTCCTCTCGGGTATCTGTGCCGAAATAGGTACGGCTCTCGTCCCAGGCGTCTGTTTCCCAGAAATCGATGCCGGATACCAGCCCTTCGATATCGGGATCCGCCAGCAGGTTCTCTTCCGCGGATGAATAAGCGGGGATCGAGCATATGACGAGAAGGAGCAGGAGAGGGAAAAGGTATTTGAGCGCTCTTGCTTCAGAAAGCGCTTTTGACATATTTTACACCATCCTCAGAGAGGAGCAGGGCGTCGAACCTTACCGGCTGTGCCGTGCCCCCGTGATCTTTCAGATACATTTCGGCCGCTCTTCGGATACGGCGCTTCTGCTTTGCGGTTATGGCTTCCCCCGGCGTTCCGTGCTCACTGCCGAAACGGGCTTTGACCTCGACGAAAACGAGTCTTCCTTCCATGCGGGCGATGATATCTATCTCGCCGACAGGGGTGCGAAAGTTTCTTTCGAGTATTTCTGCGCCGCGGTCGATGAGGAAGCGCTCGGCGAAGTTTTCCCCGCCTTTGCCGGAAATATGACCGATCATCTATAAGACCTCCGCGGAGAGGATATTTTTCAGGAAAGAGCGCCTGTGCTCGGGGCAGGGGCCGTATTTCCGGAGGGCGGCGATATGCTCCGATGTACCGTATCCCTTGTGCTTTGCGAAGCCGTACATGGGGTATCGCTCATCCAGCTCGAGCATAAATCTGTCCCTTGTTACCTTGGCGATGATGGAGGCAGCCGCGATCATATGGCTGCGGGCATCGCCCTTTACGATGCTCTCCGAGCGCCAGGGGAGTGCGAGCCCGGTCACGGCGTCGATCAGGAATACGCATTCCGGCGCATCAGCTGCTGCCTCTTCCATAGCCCTCTTTGTGGCTTCGAGTATATTGATCCTGTCAATGGTACGCGCATCCCGGAACACGCATCTCACATACGAGGCGTTTTCGAGTATGCGCTCGTACAGTTCTTCCCGTTTTTTTTCGGAGAGCTTCTTGCTGTCGTCGACGCCGGGCACTGTTTTATCGGGATCAAGGCACACGCAGGCGGCCGATACGGGGCCCGCGAGAGGACCTCTTCCCGCTTCATCCATACCGCATACGCGAAGGCCGGCATCCCACAGAGGTCTTTCGAATTCGGTCATGCGCACAAGCTTCTCCGCAGTCGTTTCCCGAGGCATATCCTCACCTTGCCTTTTCAAGGGTAATGCGGCCGATCCTCCCGGCACGGAATTCATCCAGTATGACAGCAGACGCGCGGGCGGTATCGAGCCTTCCGCCGGAAAGGAGCCATCCGCGGCCGCGGCACGCGGCCTCCAGCAGCATCCATCCCTCTTCTTTGCCCGTCATATCCTCCGGGAAGCGGAAGCGGGCTTTCGTTTCCTCCGGTGCGATCTCGTCCAGCAGCGAAAGCAGGCTTGCCGCCAGATCCTCCAGATCCATCGTCTCATCCCGTATGGAGCCTATATAGCCCAAAATGCGCGCCTGCTCCTGGCTTTCGATCTTAGGCCAGAGCATGCCGGGGGTATCCAGGAGCTCAAGATAAGGGCTGATTTTGATCCATTGAGAGGATCTGGTCACACCCGGCTTGTCCCCTGATTTCGCAATGGACTTTCCGCGCAGGGTATTGATGAAGGTCGATTTCCCGACGTTCGGTATGCCGATCACCATCACGCGGGCGGTCTTCATGGCGCCTCGCGCCTTCATACGTTCTATCGCGGGCCTGGCGGCCTCTTCTACGAGGCGCAGCATACGGTTTCTTCCCCCTGTCCCTACAGCCTGAAAGCTGACGGCAGGCAGCCCCATATCATTAAGACGCGAAATCCAGGCTTTTGTTTCCCCTTCATCTGCGAGATCCGCTTTATTGAGGGCTAAAAACCGGGCTTTTCCTTTACACATGGCTCCGAGATCGGGATTTCGGGTTGCGAGGGGGGCTCTGGCATCGCAAAGCTCTATCACGGCATCCGCAGCGCGCAGAAGCGTCTCCAGATCTCTCTTTGTTTTCGCCATATGGCCGGGATACCAGTTGATCTGAGGCATAATGCTCCTTTCCGGCTGAGCGCCGCTTGCCAAACGCGTAAGGGAGGACTTGTTCTCAATACGAAAAGAAGCCGCTTTCGGCGGCTTCTGATTTTCCGGGCTTACTTCTCCTTGACCTTGGCAGCCTTGCCGCTGCGGTTGCGCAGATAGTACAGCTTTGCCCTGCGGACCTTACCCTTGCGGATGACAGTGATGCTGTCGATACGGGGGCTGTGCAGGGGGAACGTGCGCTCTACACCGACACCGTAGGAAGAACGGCGAACGGTGAATGTCTCACGGATAGAACCGTTGCGACGCGCGATCACAGTGCCTTCAAAGGCCTGCAGACGCTCGCGGCTGCCTTCGACGACCTTGACCTGTACGCGGACGGTATCGCCTACGCTGAAGGCCGGTATGTCGCTGCGCAGCTGCTGCGCCTCGATGGAACGGATGATCTCGTTCATGGGTAAATTATCCACCTTTCATCTGGAGTGTTCACATCCGGCGTGTTCCGACGCAGATGGAGGACCGCCCTAATTCCGGAATGTCATTATAACACAGGGAAAGGCAGCGCAAAAAGCTTTTTGTGTTAAATATATCTCTTAAAGAAGGAAATCGGGGATATCAGCCTGCTCAAGGGCTCGTTTTTCCGCACCGCCTGAGAGCAGACCACCTTTCACCTCTATGAGGAGCCCTGCCTTTGCCCCCGAAAGATCCTCTTTATCGGTACAGGTCACGATGGTTTGTACCCCCGGCATGTGCTCTAAAAGATGCCTCCTGCGGCCGGGATCCAGCTCGCTCATGACGTCATCCAGCATGAGTATCGGCCATTCTCCTGCGATCTCGCGCATGACGCGCATTTCGCTCAGCTTCATGGCCAGGGCACAAGTCCTTTGCTGCCCCTGGGAGCCGTAGGCGCGCACATCCATGCCGTTGAGGAGCAGTACGACATCATCCCTGTGAGGGCCGTGAGACGTGATGCCCCTGCGGATATCGTTTTCCCGGGATGAGGCAAGGGAAGCGAGTATGCTCCTCTTCAGATCCCCTTCGGTAAAGCTTTCGGAGGGTACGGAAGGCTTATAGGCGACGGTGAGCTCCTCTGCACCGTCTGAAACATCGCGATAAGCCTGGGCGGCGTGGCCTGCGAGGGTTCGGATGAAACCGGATCGCGCTTCCATGATGGCCGCGCCGGCGCCGGCAGCCTGCTCATCCCACAGATCGAGCTGATCTGCAAGGGAAGGGTTTACGGCGATATCGCGCAGCAGGTTTCCCCTCTGCGTGAGCGTTCTTATGTAATTCTGCAGGGCATAGTAGTAACTGGGCTTCAGTTGACTCAGCTCCATATCGACGAACCTGCGCCTTTCGGCGGGCCCGTCCTTTACCATGCGCAGATCCTCCGGGGAGAAGAGGACGCTGAGCATATGCCCCATCAGTTCGCCCGACCGCTGACAGGCTTTCCCGTTTACAGAGAGCTGCCGTCTTTCCCCTTGGGGGAATACCATCCTGATGCGGTGATCTCCATCCGCGCGGGTAGCGAGCGCTTCTATCAATGCGCTTTGTGCGCCGGTACGGATGAGTTCCGCATCCCGTACGGTGCGGTAGGAGCGCCCGATGCTCAGTAACTGTATAGCTTCCAGCACACAGGTCTTCCCCTGGGCGTTATTCCCGTACAGCACAGTGACCTCATCGCAGGGACGGAAGACCTGATCCCTGTACAAACGGAAATCTTTCATACGCAGTTCTTTGAGCAGCATCCGGATCATACACCCCTCGACAGATCTCCTTTCCAGTTTAGCACAGATCGGCACGGCGGGCAAGAGTATGATAAATTCAGATAAAATTTACGTTCGAATACGGATCGGTATGGCATTGCACCGGGAATTATGATAAAATACTGAAGTTGATATGTTTACTTGGCGCGGAGGTGTTGATATGCGTTCCGACAGGCTGATGGAACTGCTGGCGGGGGAGGGCATCAGGGCTGCCCTGATCACGAAACCCGAGAACATGCGCTATTTCACCGGCTATACCGGAGAAGGCGATCTTTTGCTCCTGCCGGGGCGGAAGATCGTGCTGACCGATTTCCGCTATGTGGAACAGGTGGAAAAGCAGGCCCCCGATTGCGAATGCATACGCACGAGAGGCGGCGTCCGTCCGGAAGAAGAGGTGGCAAAGCTTCTGAAGGAAAACGGCCTGGATGCCATCGCCTACGAACCGTATCAGATGACTGTGGCGGCTTTTGATGCCTGGAAGGCCGAAATGCCGTCCGTCCGGTTTGTCTCCCTTGAGAATAAGCCTGAAAAGCTGCGTCAGATCAAGGACAAGGGCGAGATCGAGAGCATCTGCCGCGCGGCGGAGATCGCCTGCGGCGCTTTTGACGATGTTCTGGGCTGGGCAAAGCCCGGCATGACCGAGAAGGAAGTGCGTGCTTATCTGGATTACGCCATGTTCCGCCGCGGCAGCGAAGGGAATGCGTTTTCCACTATCGCCGCCGCAGGGCTCAACGGTTCTATGCCGCATGCTGTTCCGAGCGATCATGTGATACAGAAGGGCGAGCTGCTCACCCTGGATTTCGGAGCGAAGGCCAACGGCTATTGCTGTGATATGACCCGAACGATAGCCTTCGGCAAGGTGTCCGATGAGCTGAAGGACATCTACTACGCAGTGCTCGAGGCACAGAAAAGGGCGCTTGATGCCGTAAAGCCCGGAGCATGCTGCCGCGATATCGATGCCATCGCCCGCGAATATCTGGAGGCGCGCTATCCCGGCGCGTTCGGTCATTCGCTGGGGCATGGCGTAGGCCTGTTCATACACGAAACTCCCGGCCTGTCGACGAGAGATGAAACGCTGCTGGTCCCCGGACATGTGGTAACGGTGGAGCCCGGCGTGTATATTCCCGGTGTCGGCGGATGCCGTATAGAGGATATGGCGCTGATCACGGAGGATGGCTTCATCGATCCGATCACCGCGCCGAAGGAAGAATTGATCCAGATCGACTAATTATAAGGAGGAACCCCAATGGTAACTGCTGGCGATTTTAAGAAAGGCCTCACCGTAGAAATGGATAATGGCGTTTGGACCATTGTCGACTTCCAGCATGTAAAACCCGGCAAAGGCGCCGCGTTTGTGCGCACAAAGATCAAGAACGTTGTAACAGGCGCTGTCCTCGAACGTACCTTCAACCCCACGGACAAATTCCCGAAGGCGATCATCGAGACAAAAGAAATGCAGTACGTGTACAATGACGGAGATCTCTACTATTTCATGGATGTAGAGAGCTACGAGCAGATCCCGCTGCCCAAGGAGCAGGTGGAGGATGCCATCCGCTATGTCAAGGATGGCACCAACGTGACCATGCGCTTCTTCAACGGTGCGCCGTTCTCCGTGGAAGCCCCCAACTTCGTGGAACTGGAAGTTACCGCTACCGAACCCGGTTTCAAGGGCGATACCACTTCCGGCACCACCAAGCCCGCCACCGTCGAGACCGGCCTTACCCTCCAGGTACCGCTGTTCGTGGAGATCGGCGATGTGCTGCAGATCGACACGCGTACAGGCGAGTATCTCAAGCGCATGTAATTTCATCCGAAACAAAAGCCGCCCTGCTGAGGCGGCTTTTGTATATCCCGGTTTTTTTGCGAAACTGTGGTCTCTGCAGACGGTTGACGCAGTGTAACGGCTTTTTCAGAAAACTAAGCAGACAAATATGATGTAGCTTTGCATTCTTGAGGGAATATAATAATATGAGAAAAACTATTTTTTTTCTGCTGGCCCTTGCCATTTTCTTGGCAAGTGCTCAGTCAGCTTTTTCGGATACGGAGATAATCGAGGTATGTCAGGATGTCAATATACGGTCGTCCGCATCCTATACCCACAGGTATAAAGGCCGGGCCCATGTTGGTGATCGTTTTCCGCTGACAGGGCAGGAAGGTGAATGGTACATCATAGAATATGGCGACGGACGCAAAGGATATATCCCGAAACACGCCTGCAAACAAGCTGCGCAGGAGATTTCTGCACCAGCAGAGCAGAGGGAGTACCCTTTGGATACATCAGGTCAGGATATCGTATATTCCAGATATGAGATTTGCAAAGGACGATTTACTTGGCAGGAGGCAAAAAAACTGGCCCGCGACATGGGAGGCTATCTGATCAATATCGATAGTCTTGAAGAATACCTGGAGGTCCAGAGCATGCTGTACTGTTTTCGTATGCAGGATGTTTCTTTCTGGATCGGCGTTTACCGTCCCAGCCAGGCGAATCTTCTCGATACCGCAGATTCCTTCTGCCTCGTGAATCCATACGGTGGGCCGAGAGATGGGTCATACACTGCATCTTCATTTGTCGATATTCTTGGCGGTCGGGATCCTTGGGCCTTAGGAGAACCAAGTTTTCGAAACGAGAAGGATGAAAACGAGCGATTTGTACTCTTGCGTTACAGCGAAGGGGAAGGACGCTGGGTTTGGGACAATACGACTGATGTGTTGGACTCGGATCGAGAATATGGTTTTATTATTGAAAAGGATAAGTACACCCCTGCAGCTTGCTTGACGCAGGAGGAATTGGATTCCTGGCAGGGGTTAGCGACTGCTAACTATTCGAAAGGCGCGGCGACGGATTATGCGTCGGAACCTTACAAGGTTTGGAACGTCGAATTTGACGGTAAAGCGGCGTATGTCGACGTTACAACGCCTGAGACATGCGCATTGACGGTTTCTTTCTATGATGCGAACAGCGATGTTCACCTGACAACTGTGACCGAATGGGCATATGCGGGCTGCCTGGGGGAAACGATCAAGGTAGTGATCCCAGAGGATAAGCTGGCTCTTGTCCAGGGGCCCTGCACGGTCTATGCCCGTTTACGGACCTACAATGCGCAGGATGGTTTTGGAGAGGAATTAACGAAATGGGTTCCGTGCAGGTATGTATTTGGTGCTGTTCCCGCCTATGATCCGGGGCCGGAATACTCAGACTGGTTTGAAAAGGAAAACGGCTTGTATCTTACATATTTTACTTTTGCGGATGATCCCGGCTCACGCTTGAGTTATCCGGTCACTATCCGTAAAATCGGGGAAGAGCAGCCCCTGCATACGACAAGGACCAATGATTTTGTCTTCCTGCCGAAGGGGGATTATAGAGCAACCGTGCCAGGTGAGGAGGATATTTCCTTTACTGTAGAATCCGCAAATCAGATTATTCGCCTACGGGAACCACAACACATATCTGTGCAAGGTAAGGTAATTGACCCGAGATCCCGTGAACCGCTTTCAGGGATACCTGTGGCATTAGAATCACAGGGCCTGTATATGACTGCTATCACGGATAAAAATGGCATCTTTACGGCAGAGGATGTAGCGCCTGCGGATATGAGGGTTTATATCCTCAGCGATAATATGGTTATTGGCAGGAATATCGCAGATCCAACAGGCAAAAACCGGAGTCAAAGTCTGGTGGAAGATTACTACATTGGTGAATTTGAAGTCCAGGAAACGGATCAGGTCGCCTTTTTCGGCTACCTGAGTACGGAAGGGATCGAAACGAGCGATGAGCAGGTGCATGCGCTGATTGACAGGACGAACTGGTGGTGTGTGGGCTACGGCCTGTACCTGATCGCGGACGAGGATATCCTGAAGAACGGGGATGCTCGCAGCATCTATAATTTCGGGAACGATGGGCCCCGATCCGGTTTCCGAAAGGTGACGAAGGAGGATGTCGGGGAAGGCGCGGAAGAAACGGCCGCATCCTGGGATTTTGAGATGGAAGGCGACCGCAGTGAGCTTTTGGTGGTCTCGGGCAGGGCATATGACAGCATGCTCAAAGCCAATAACCCTGAGTATGCGGGTTGGTTCATGGGCTGGGGCAAAAAGAATATCAACGACAGCTGGACCGATACGTATCTGGAAACGCCGATCCGCGCGTATTACCGCAGGCTCATCAAAGCGATTGATCAAGGCACCAACCCGGTCGGGGACTATACTGCCGATCAGAAGGTGCTTACGGCGATCCTGCGTAGGCGTATGGAGGAGGGCGGCGTGGCCGGGAATAAGATCGACGAGATTATTGAAACGGTGCGCACCGCGCGCAGGGAAATCCAGGAATTGTACCTGCTTTCGTTGTTTAGCTATGATTATTATCAAATGACATGGGAAGAGATGGAAAAAGAAGGAGCTACGTATAACCTTACTGGTCTATATAAGTCTCAGTATCAACAGCTGCGGCTGCTGCAAGGTGCAGTGGGAGACGAAGGGTACGTTACGACTTTCTTCCATGAAAGCGGCCATGCCGTCAGCAGTCATTTTGATAAGTGGTTTTACGAGAATTTTGATCTGGAGAAATGGGTATATAAAAATGAAGACGCAAAATCCACAAGGGAATATGAGATAATGAATGATGAACTTTACGGAACAAACCTGAGGAATTCCATCCTCGTGGATGTTGAAAGGCTGATCGGGGGCGAGATCGACAGTTGCGCGGATAAAAAAATGACGGAAAACCAGAAGAATCGTGTGCTATTGGCGTTCGTGAACGATGAGGTTCTGGAGAAGGATGGAGACGTCCCTTCCTCCATCAGGGGGGATAAACAGCTGGAAAAGCTCTACAGGACCGTAAAGAACAACATCGAAAAGGAGATCAAAAAAATACCGTCAGCCGACATGAGCATGATAGACCTGATAGGAGGCATCACAAACAACAAAATAAAAGGGAACTATAGTCATGACGAGGTGGACCGCTATGGCGAGATGTACTGGTGGGATTATGTGGATGAGAAAGAAAAAACTGTACCCACGGGCGATCCCTCAGCTGTCGGCAATGCCCGAAGCTCACATTTGGAGCAGGAAGGGTATGCTGAGTGGTTCGCCGCCTGGATGACAGGCGATCAGGTGCATATTGACGCGAATCATAAGTACTTTCCCAGAACGATATCGGAATACTGGAGGATGACGCAGGATTTGCACGATTACTATTATGACTACTGGTCTGCCCTGTACGGCGAGTGACGGGCATGCAAAGGACCGGCCTCCCGGGCGTGTGCGACAGACGGAACTGATAAAATCCCATACTGTGAGAAAGGATCCGACCCGGCATACGGAGGGAAAGGATGATTACTATGGCGTATACCGCGATTCAAGAGCTTCAGAAGAGGAATGAGGAACGGTAAGCTAAGGAACCGGTATGCGTAGCCGGAATGCCATTACGGTGTGGAAGATTGGGAGGGCAAGACGGCGGCGCTCCGGTTTCTCTATGAGCGTTGTGAGGGCCTCAACTTTGACGTGGGCAGGGAAGCTCGGGAGAAGCCGGAAGGCATATGCTTGGAGCCGAGTTTTTTCCCACCCAGATCCCCTACAAGCATGCAGATAGACCTCAATCGCCTGAGTTTGGAATGGGAGTTTGAAATTTAGCGATTCTGGCGTTTTGGAGGATGCCTACACCGTCTATTACTGTTATACTCGTTAACGAAATTTGAATTCCAAAACTATGCAGCGTCTTAAACCTCCAGTTTCCCTATGACAATCGTATACGTACACAGAGAGACAAGGTCATCATAGAACTGCACCTTAATATTGTGAAAAAATAGGGGCCGTCATGGATGCCGAGAATATTCCGCCTGTGGAAATACAACAATGGTTGGCACAGACAAGAATCCTTCTGATACGGGATGATCATGGAAATGATATCACTCTGCAGCAGGAAAAAAACAAAAAAGGGACGCGGCGTCAGTCTGCTGTGACCACATGAGGGCAAAGAAGGAGGATGACACTAATATCGTCGGGCTGATTTTTGACATGCGCATTTCTGCTTGGGAAATAGCAAAGTTCAGGCGTGATCACAAGAGTGTGGAAAACCACCTGCACCATGTCCTGGATGATACATTCCGGGAGAATCGGGCCCTAATCATATAGTAAAAAAACGGGCACTGATTCGCAAGTTCGCCTATAACCTGATCAGAATCATCATACTCAGAAAATCTTTGACATGTCCGCTGACAGAAGTGCTCGACGTTATCGCTGATAGCCCGGACCTTCTCTCGATATATTTTCAATAGAATATCCAGATTCAATTGAGGACGCCTCTACTATCCTCAGTTTATCCCTTCCGGAAAAGGCTCCTTAATTCTTTTTGCGTTTTTTTCAATCGGACTGTCTTTTCTCTTTTTTTTCTTTCCCTATAATGGATCGTAAAACTCTATCCGACCTATTCTGCTCATCTGACTATGCATCATGAAGCAACTCTATCGATCTCCTCTGCGGGATTGACACCCTGATAACGGGGATGGTATACTGCAATAGGCGTGATATTACCGAAAAGGAGGTTTTCCGGACATGCGTCTGATCGTGATGCCGCAGATCAAAAAAGGGACCATCAACCCGGATATCTACGGCAATTTTTCTGAGCATCTTGGAAGATGTATCTACAACGGTATTTTTGTAGGCAAGGATTCACCGATCCCAAATGTAAACGGCATGCGCACGGATATCGTGGAAGCGCTGAAAAAAATGAAGCTTCCGGTACTGCGCTGGCCCGGCGGGTGCTTTGCCGACGAATACCA
>DBXA01000016.1:0-3338 GCA_002309235.1 Christensenella sp. UBA1224
GTCCTGCCATGGCACTGTACGGACATAACATACGGGGCATTCCCGGCTCCGTAGCAATACATTGTGGGATTCTCCGTCACCCGGTAAACAGAACAACCCGATCCATCCTTATCGGCGATCAGGTTGTTATCGATCTCGTGATATGTTCCATCCTCGGCGAGGTAATGGATATCCGCCGCGCAGACAATGTACTGCGAAGCGTCAAAGGGCAACCTGAAGGCCTTCCCGCAGGGTGTGCGAAGGGCTGTGTTTTCTGTTGCTTAGATATTTGCTGCGTCATGCTTGCCGGTCTTCATGGATGGTCACCTGATTTCGTATTGATATGATTAAGACGCAGGCAATAAGGTGTTTCTTCCGGCAAGCATTTTCATTCCGCAGCCAACAGCCTCAATAGATCTCCTCTGTATCCAGGCAGTACTTTCCGCCGCAGACCTTCCGGCCGCTGGTCCACTTGCCGCGCGTGAAATCCGGGAAGGCCTGGGGCATGCCGCCCATGGCGACGGAAGCCTCGGAGAGCGCGGTGATGGCCATATAGGTCGCCGTGTCGTACGCGTCGATCGGGGGTTCTGTGTGGTTGCGGGCCGCATCGGCAAAGGCATCCATCACCAGGAAATCCATGCCGCCGTGCCCGTCATCCGGGTTGGCCTGGTAATCCTGCCAGATCGGATGCTCGTACTGCTTGTAGATCTCCTCCATAGGCTCCCAGTGCTCGTGCTCGTGCACATCGTCGATATGGATGCCGCCGCAATCCTCGCTGTAGACGGCCCTGGTGCCCTGCACGCGGTTCGCCCGGCTGTAGGGCTGGGGCAGGCTCACGCTGTGGCGGATCATGAGCACCTCGCCGCCGGCGCATTTGAGGAGGCTGGTAGTCACATCGCCGCAGGCATAGTGCACACTGCGCGCATCGGCAAGGGGATGATCCGGCTGGTGGCGCTGCAGGTAGTCCTGCACGCCGTAGCCGGGCGTGGACATGGAGGCGATGGACACAAACCTGTTCCCGCGGTTGATGTTCAGTATCTTCGCCATAGGGCCTGCTCCGTGGGTGGGATACAGATCCCCGTTGCGCAGGAGGTTGTTGTTCATCCTCTGGTGGGTCAGATTGTTGAGGGAGCCTCTCCGCAGGTCGTGGCAGTAGCCGCATTCGGCGTACACGACCTTGCCGAAAACACCCTGCCGCACCATATTGAGGACTGCCAGTTCATTGCGCCCGTAGCAGCAGTTCTCCAGCATCATGAGGGGCGTGCCGGTCCTTTCGTAGGTCCGCACCAGTTCCCAGCATTCATCCAGGCTGGCCGCGCCGTTCACCTCGCAGGAGGTATAGATACCGGCTTCCATGAAATCCCGGCAGATCTCCCAGTGGGTGATCCAGTTGGTGACGACGTACACCAGGTCGATATCCCCGCGGTCGATGATGCGCCGGTAGTCCGTATAGCAATCCGGCTCCGCGCCCAGCTCGTTCAGGATCTTCTTCCCTTCCGCAAGCCTGTCCTCCATGATGTCGCAGATGGCAACGATATCCAGATCCCTGATGGAATGGATGGTTTTCAGGAGCCCCCGGCCCCGGCTACCCATCCCGATGACGGCGGCATGCAGTCTGTCTTTCATTTTTCGTTTCCCCTTTGATCTAACGTATTATCAGGCAGGAAAGAGGGAGCGCCAGAGCGCTCCCTCCCAAATCGTTCATCGTTGCCGGAGCTTACAGTCCGTTTACGTTGTTGTAAGCTTCCTGATAGGCCCAGAGGTAATCCTCCATACCGGCCTGGTTGAGCTTGGTGATATACTCGTCCCAACCGGCGTCGATATCCAGTTTGCCGCTGATGAACGCCGCGCAGTACTCGGCGATGACGGTATCGATATCGCCCTGTACGGTCGCTACGATATCAACGCCTTCCTCGGAGAGGGGCAGTTTCTCCCAGATGGTAGCAGGCAGGTAGGGTTTGAAGTTGGCGCTGCCTTCCAGGCTGGTCCAGTAGCACTCGCCGCCCTTGAAGGTATCGTCGGTCAGGAGGGCGGGGTTGTAGCCGCCGGAGTAGATGCTGTAGCGGAGCAGGGCCTGCTCGCTGGAAAGGCCGTCCGGATTATGGAGGATCAGGTCGGTAAGCTCAGTGTGGCCCTCATCATTGATGATATAGCTCTCGCCCAGGGTGCCCAGGCAGTAGTCATAAGCGCCCTGGATGGTGTAGAAGTAGTTGGCCCAGGACATCATGGCCTCGGGGATCTTGCACTCCTTGGTGATGACCATGCTTCCGTAGGAGTTCAGGTAAGCGGAGCAGCGGCCCCACAGATCGGAAGGAGCCTTGGGCATGGCGATGTAATCATCCACATAGGCGCCGGTCGCAGTCGCATAGTTGGTATGGATGCCCAGCATGTTGTTCGCGCGGATGGACTTGATGATGCTGGAATAGTAGTCGGCATCGAAGAAGGTGGTGGGAACGAACTTCTCATCGTAGTACTTCTTGCCCATGCGCAGGAGGTCCTTCATGGCCTCGTCCGCATACCAGAAGCGCAGGGTGTTGCCCGTCTCGTCTGCCGGATCAGCATCGATGTAGGCATTTGCGGTGCCGCGGTTCTGCAGGCCGAATTCGCCGGAGAACGCGCTCACCATGTCGCTGCGGTCATTGAAGCCGGCAGGCGTCTCATCGTTCGGGTCGCCGTTCCCGTTGGCGTCGTTGTCGCGGAAAGCGACGAGCACATCATAGACCTCGTCCCAATTGGTCGGCATTTCCTTATCGACTGCTGCCAGCCACTTGGTGTTGACAAAGATCTTGCTGATACGTACGCCTTCGGTCTCATAGATGTAGGGGAAGCCCCAGATGCCGCCCGCAAGGCGCAGGTACTTGGTCAGGTCACGCTCTTCCAGGTACTGGAACAGGTTGGGAGCATAGGTCTCCAGCTTGTCGTCCAGATTTACAAACAGGCCGTCTACGCCGTATTTACTGAGTTCGGCAGTGGAGAACCTTCCCTTGAAGAATACCTCGGGCAGGTCATTGCCGGCGATGAGCGTCTTGGCACGCTCCGCCCAGCCGTTGCTGTTGGCGGTATCCCATTCAAAGGTGATACCAGTCTTTTCATTGTAGGTCTTGAAGAAGGCGATGTCGTTGGGGGTCTCCCACGCGCCGGCGCCTTCAGGCGTACCGCAGAAAGCAAATACCTTCACGGTTACGGGCTCGCTCATCACGGGATATCCTTCCGGCGTCAGCTCATACTCGATGCCGCCGCTGGTCAGCATGGTCCCGCCCTCGCCGAACGCGGAAATGCTCAGCAAGGCAATGAAGAGAACCAGGATCAGGGATAAGATCTTCTTCATGATGTTCCTCCTCCTATATTTATGCGCCTTA
>DBXA01000016.1:3387-8197 GCA_002309235.1 Christensenella sp. UBA1224
AAGTACTTCTGCGCGAACGGGTAGAGGCACAGCATCGGGAATGTGGATACGATGATGACCGCATACTTGATGGCCTCCGCCACGCGGCGCATATCCGCCTCGCTCTCCGCGCTGCCGGCGGATTCCATTTCCGAAGCGGTGGTGGAATTCGTTATCAGGATCTCGCGCAGTATCAAAGCGAGGGGCTTGAGTTTCTTGTTGCTGATGTAGATGAGGGCATTGAAATAGCTGTTCCAATGGGAAACGCCGTAATAGATGACCATGACCGCGATGATCGGCTTGCACAGCGGAAGCGTGATCTTGAGCAGCATGCCCATATTGCCGCAGCCGTCTATCATGGCCGCCTCCTGCAGCTCGTACGGCAGGCCCTGAATGAACGTTCGCATCAGGATACAGTTGTATACGCTCACAAGCCCGGGCAGCAGCATGACCCATACGCTGTTCACGATGCCAAGCTGCTTGTATACCAGGTAAGTGGGGATCAGACCGCCGCCGAAGAACATGGTAACGCTCATGATGCCCATGATCAGGTTGCGCCCCACGAAATCCCTACGGGAAAGCGGGTAAGCCAGGGACATCGTAAACACGACATTCAGGAAAGTTCCCGCAAAGGTGTAGAAGATGGTGTTCCGGTATCCCGTCATGATGCGGCTGTCCAGGAAGACCTTTTTGTAAGCCTGTACATGAAAGCCCTTTGGCCAAATGAGCACCTTGCCGGTCGCGACGAGCTCCGAATCCGAGAAGGAAGCGATCACGACGAACCAGAGCGGGTAGATGATGACGAACAGGATCAACAGCATGATGATGATATTCGTCGTATCGAATATCCTGTCCGCACGGGTAGCGCGTATCTTGTTGGAATGACCGGCCGCGGTCTTGTAGATCTTTGCATCCATATCTGCCACCTCCCGCTCAGAACAGGCTGATATTCGCCGTCCTGCGGCTTATGTAGTTCACCGTAAGGAGCAGCGTGCAGTTGATCAGGGAATTGAACAGCCCGACCGCCGAGGAGAAGGAGTAGCTGGTCTCCAGTATACCCTTGCGGTAGACCAGTGTGGAGATGACATCGCTTGCCTCCAGCGTCAGGTCCGTCTGCAGGGCGAATACCTTCTCGAAGCCGATGGACATGAAGGAGCCGAAATCAAGTATCAGGAGCATGATCGCTGTCGGCATAAGGCAAGGCAGGGTAATAAACCGCACCGTCTGCATACGGGTCGCTCCGTCGATCATGGCAGCCTCATACATCTGCGTATCGAGGCTGGAAAGGGTCGCCATATAGATGATGGTGCCCCAGCCGGCGTTCTGCCAGACACCTGACAACACGTATATCGTTTTAAAGTACTTGCTCTCGTTCAGGAAATTGATGCTCGGCAGCCCGACCTTCGCGCGCAGGATATTGAAAAGCCCTGTCTCATGCCGCATGAAAATCCACAACATGCCGCAAAGTACGATTGTGGAGATGAAATGCGGCAGGTACGTGACTGTCTGCACGACCTGTTTGAAGCGGCGCTGCTGCAGCTCGTTCATGAGGATCGCCAGAAACAGCGGTACCGGAAATCCTACCGCCAGGTTGTACAGGCTGATCAGTACGGTGTTGCGTATCGTCCTCTCAAAGTGGATGGAGGTAAAGAACTTATTGAAATGCTTGAAGACATCGAGTGTACCGCGCGTGGACGCCCATGGGCTCGCGAGTATGCCCTTGCTGGGAGAGAAATCCTTGAAGGCGATCACGACGCCATACATCGGCCAGTAAAGGAAAATTAGAAAGTACAGTATTCCCGGAAGCACCAGGAGGTACAGCGACCAGTTCCGCCGGAGGGATCTGCTCAGATCGTATCGGAAACCATATCTTTTGATGGCTCTGCCGTTTGATATTGACACGGTCCTATCACCCTTTCAAACTCGCCCTTCGATCATGAAGCAAAAATCAGACTGCATTGTAAAAATAACGTTAGTATTATAATACTTTTGTTCGTTTTCGTCAATTCCGTTCAGGAAAAATATCCACACCCCCAAATCGTGTTCCGATTGCGTAAAACGGAAAAGTGCTGTATACTTTTCCCGATGGAGCAATATATGTGAAACCGAATGGGAGGGTCATTGATGGGAAAGCAGATCAGCGTACAGACCGGCGGCATATTCGAGCACTATGGCGCGGAGGAGGGCATGCGCATCCTGTCGGAGGCGGGCTTCGACTGCGTGGATCTCGGATTGTGTGACTATCTGCCGGGAAAGAATATCCATAAGGGGATCATAGAAGGGGAATTCACCCTGCCGGAGGAGGAGTTTCTCGAAAAAGTCATACGCCCCATCCGGGACGCGGGCAAAAAATACGGCGTAGGCTTCGGCCAGGCGCACGCGCCTTATTCCTCCTGGACGCCCTTCAGTGAAGAGATGAACGCGTTTCTCCTGCGTTCCTTTGAAATGTGCCTCGCCGCGTGCAGATACCTGGATTGCCCCTACCTGGTCATCCACCCCGCCTGCATGCACTATGAGCACCGGCTGGACCCGGCCTTTGAATGGGAACTGAACATGAGCCGCTACGCATCCCTGATACCCGCCGCGAAAAAAGCAGGGGTAAAGATACTGCTGGAAAACATGTTCTCCAGCTGCAAAGGGAAGCTGATCGAGACCGCCTGCGCGGATATGCACGACGCCTGCCGCTATATCGACGAACTCAACGCCCTCGCGGGAGAAGAGATATTCGGCTTCTGCTATGACTCCGGCCACGCCGCCGTGCTCGGAAAGGACCAGGGCATCGCCATACACACCTTAGGCAAGCGCCTCCTCGCGCTCCACCTGCACGATAACGACGGGGAGCACGACAGCCACCGCTTCCCCTACTTCGGCGTAGTGGACTGGGATATGGTGCTGCGCTCCCTCCGGGAGATCGGCTACAAAGGCACGGTCAACTTCGAGACAGCCGGCGAGATGCGCGCCTACGGCCCGGAATACGCCCCGCAGCTGCTCAGTCTTCTTGCCCGGGTCGGACGGGAATTCGCGAAAAAGCTGGATGATTAACGAGTGATCCCCCGGGGCCTCGGCCCCAGGGGATCGTTTATCTGTCACGGGTTGGTAAAGTAGACAAGCTCGTCTTTCGGGGCGGAAGCCTCTTTGAACTTCAGCTGCCTGAGTACCAGGCCTTCCGATTCGTACAGCACGCTGTATTCCTTTTCGCATTTCGCGGTAAGTTCTATCCACTGGCCGTAGGAGGGCTTGCGGTCAGTATGCTTGCAGGCAAACCCTATGCCGCGGATATCGTTCGCGCAGCAGGTCATGGCGTTGCGGCCGAACACATACTGGCCTTCCGGAAGGCCCTCGAAGGGGCAGCACTGGCCCTTGATGCGCACGGTCTTTCCCACATAGCGGTCCGCATGATCGAGCGAATCCAGGTAGAAGGTGCCGAACTGATCGTCCTCTATGCGGATGACATCCGCCTTCATATCGTAGGGCAGGTCTTCATCCGATACGCCGTCCTCGGTCGTTCCGTCGGGGTTTTCGAACATGATCGAGGCCTGCGGGTTCATGCCGCGCAGCTGACGCCTTACGGCGCTTTTGTTGAACTCCGGCGTGCAGCGGTTTATGATGATCAGATCCGCGTTCATGGGCCCGTCCGTCATGAAGGTGCGCATGTTCGTCATGTAGTTATCGAAGGTGGTCGCGTCGATCAGAGCCACCAGCTGGGCGAGGGTCCACTTATCCGGTATCCTCTGGCTGAACAGGTGATCGAGCATCCACGTGGAATTGTATTCGATGATGACCCTTTCCGGACGGTACTTCTTATCCAGCTTTACAAGGCCGTCGTTTTCCATATCCTCCGGCTCTTCCAGCATGGCGAGGACAGCCCCGTGCTCTTTGAGAAGCTCCTCATCGTATTCCTTTTCGCCCTCTTCACAGCAGATGACGAGAGTCTTTTCATCCTCGAAGGTATCGCTCTCTATCATGTTTGTGATGAGCTCCGTCTTGCCGCTCTCCAGAAAGCCGCATATCACGTATACGGGCACAAGCGCGTCGTTCTGCATTCTTTTACACCTCAGATCCCGAACAGTTCCCTGATCTCATGCTCCCTGAGCCCGGAGCCTATCACTGCCATGCGGCCGGTATAATCCGCCGCGCCGTAGCGCACATTGAATTCCTCCGGCACAAAATCAAAGTGCAGCCAGCGCCCGTCCGCCGTGGGCAGTATGCCCTTCGCCCGCAGCACGAAGCCGTATTTCTCCTGGTCGGAAAGCCCGGAAAGGGATGCCTTCAGGCCGTCCTCCGTAAACTTGTGGCTGGTCTCGATGCCGAAATTCTCGAATACGTCATCCGCGTCCAGGCCGCCATGGTGGTGATGATGATGGTGATGCTCATGGCTCTGGCGGATCACGCGGGTCTCGCCGTCATCCTCATCATGCTCCTCGTGATGATGGTGGTGCTCATGCCCGTCTTCATCGTCTTCGTCATCATGATGATGGTGATGATGCTCATGCTCGTCATGGTGATGCTCGTGCTCATCCTCGTCATCATCCTCGTCTTCATCTTCCTGCTGCCCGGCATCGGGGAACAGCTCGAAGATATCGATGAGAGATGCCGGATGCTCTATGGTCTCCAGTATCTTTTTCCCGTCCAGCTCATCCCAGGGCGTGGTGATGATGCGCGCGTTCGGGTTCACCTCGCGGATCAGTTCGACAGCCTGATCCAGCTTTTCCTGCTTCATGAGCTGGGTACGGCTCAGTATGACCGTCTCCGCGGACAGTATCTGATCGGTAAAGAATTCGCCGAAATTCTTCAGGTACATGCGGCACTTCTGCCCGTCCACCACCGTCGC
>DBXA01000016.1:8231-9236 GCA_002309235.1 Christensenella sp. UBA1224
GGATCTCGCTGAGCTTGCCGACGCCGCTGGGCTCTATCACCATGCGCTCCGGGGCGTATTTCTCTATCAGTTCGTCGATCGCCTTATGGAAATCCCCCACCAGTGTGCAGCAGATGCAGCCGGAGTTCAGCTCCGTCACCTGTATGCCGCTGTCCTGCATGAAAGCGCCGTCGATGCCGACCTCGCCGTACTCGTTTTCGAGCAATATTACCTTCTCGCCCTTAAAGGCTTCCGAAACCAGCTTGCGGATGAGCGTAGTCTTTCCCGCTCCCAGGAAGCCGGAGATTATCGATACTTTTATCATGTTCCAGTCTCTCCCCCTATATTTTTGCAACCTTATATATATACCCTCTGTCCGACGTTTGTCAAGCAGAGCATGTTAGCTTTTTGTGACGGAAAAACGCATGAAAAAGGGGCGGTTTTCACCGTCCCTAACGCCGGAAGCCGGAGCTCCGGCATTTATGTATCCCATAATGCTGCTCAGCGTTCCGGCACCTCGGTATCCCAGGGAACGTATACGCCTTTATCGAAAATATACTTGATCACAAAGTACCTGTGCACGCCCCTCCAGCCATCGTGAGTGGCGTAATAATGCGTATAGCTGCAGCGCACGTTGGGCAGGGCTTCCTTCACCCTCAGCTTCTCCGCGTCCGTCATGCCGTCGTTGAAGGAATAGTACAGCCTCTCAAGCGTGGATACCTTCTCGATGGGCGAAAGGTCCTTTATCCTGCAGTGGCTCACATTCAGGTCCAGCAGGTGCTCAAGGCCCGAAAGCGGCGTGATATCCGTGATCGGGTTCATGAACAGCTCGATGTATTCCAGCTTTTCGAGCTTGGCGAGCACCGAGATATCTCTTATGTCGTTGTCCGCGAGTATCAGTATGCGCAGCTCCCTGAGCGGCTCGAGCCAGGAGAGGTCCCTGATGGAATTGTGGCCGAGGTCAAGGGCCTTAAGATCCGTGCAGTACCGGAGGCACGCGAAATCCTCGCTCTTGTAATGGGGCGA
>DBXA01000016.1:9270-19024 GCA_002309235.1 Christensenella sp. UBA1224
TGCCGAACCTGATCTGCCATACGAACCGCACATGCGGGTGCCTTTCCTGCAGCCCTTCCATCTGCGCGTTGCTGAGGCCGCAGCCGCACATCTCCGCCCTCTCGAGCACGGGGAAGCAATCCAGCGCCTCCTCGAACGCGGCAAGGTCATCTATCTTCGTGCCGGATACCGCAAGCTTCCGCGCCGCGGTGGATACCTCCTTGCCGCAGACATTCGTTTTACAGAAGACATCCGTGCCCGGGCATTGCCCTCGTACCCATATGAGGTCCTCCACGGGCAGGAGCGCGGGCGATATATCGATGCCCGCGGGGCTGCCATTCGCCCTGATATCCGCGGCGAGGGCCTCCCTGCCCGTATATTGATAGGAGCGGAGCACGCATTCCACCGTGGGGATGCTCTCCCCTTTCGGGTTTTCCGCGATTGCCGGGCAATACGCCAGAAGGAGCCCCAGCGCGCACAGGACGGCGATCCATCTTCTCATCATACCTGTCACCTCGATCAGGATTGTTCCGTCACATTTTTGATCCATTTGTTCCCGCGCAGCCGTATGAAGGCGATCAGCCACTTGAAGCACTGGTCTATGCGAAGGAACAGGAACATGAAAGCCGGCGGGACATGCCATACGTAACCCGCCAGGTAGCTCAGCGGCAGTACCACCAGCCAGCCGCAGATGAGATCCACATACATGACGAATTTGCCGTCCCCCGCGCCGCGGTTGATGCCCACAAAGCAGCTGGCGTGGTACGTGGTCCCCAGCATGGTGACGGCGCCGAGCATGATCATCTTTTCCGCGATGGCAGGCGCCTCGCCGCTGAGCCCGTAGGCGCTGATAAACACATGCCTGAGAAGGAATATGATAACGCACATCACCACGCCGAAGTAGGCAAACAGGATCTGTATGGTATTCGAATATTCCCGGACTTTATCATACTGCTTCTGCCCTACCGTCTTTCCGATGATGACGCAGGCGCCAGCCGCCAGGGCGCTCGTGAAGATCATGCCCATGGACATCATCATTTCAGCCGCGCGGTAGGCGGCTATCACCCCGACAGCCAGATGTCCGATGATCGCGGATTTGAAAAGCCCCACAAGGGACCACTGCGCGTCACCCAGCCCCACCGGCAGGCCGAACCTGCGGTACTCGCGCCAGAGCGTAAAGGGAGACCTGACGAGATCCTTCGGCTTTATCTCTATCGCCTTCTGCCTGCGGAAGGTGTAATACCATACGATCGCAAGCTCCGCCACACGCGCGAGTATCGTAGCGATGGCAGCGCCTTCCACACCCATCGCCGGGAAGCCGAAGCGGCCGAAGATCAGGCAGTAATTGAAGAACAGGTTCACGAACATAGCGCCTACCGTGATATACAGCGTCACCCGCACGACCTCCACGGCCCGGAACATGCCGACCATCGAATAGGCCAGCGCGTACGGGATATAAGAGAACGCTGCGATGGAAAAATATCGGACTGCGATGTTGAACGCGTCTCCCGATGAGGCGGAGGAGGAAAGCACCACCCGGAGGAGCGGCGCCGGGCAGATCTGCGACAGCAGCACGAATACGAGCGCCGCGCACATCGTGAGCAGCGTAACGAGGGGAAAGACCTGTTTGATGCGCTTTAAGTCCTTCTTGCCCCAGTACTGGGCGATCAGCACGCCGGAGCCGGACGTGAGCCCCAGCACAATGGCGGTAAAAAAGCTTGTAAGGGAATTCGTCTGCCCCACGCCGGTCAGGGCGAGGTTGCCGATGTCCGAAATGCTGCTGTCTGCAGCGAGGCCCAGCATCTCCGGCTTGTCTATCCAGGAGACCATGAGATCGTCGAGATACGTGACCGCGAGCGAGATAAGGCTCTGGAAAGCGCTCGGCATCGCGATCTTCAGTATGGT
Organism: Christensenella sp. UBA1224; assembly: GCA_002309235.1. Lineage (GTDB taxonomy): Bacteria > Bacillota > Clostridia > Christensenellales > Aristaeellaceae > UBA1224. The sequence continues at coordinate 11,155 of DBXA01000016.1, forward strand.
ACGGTAAAACTGCCTGTCTTTTACCAATATATTCACCTTATTTCGAACTAATCTCTTTACTTCGATTGTACATTTTCTGAGTGCTGCTGTCAATGCAGTATATGCCGATTGATGACATCTGGCGGTTTTTCATAGAGAAACAGTCTGCAGCAAAAAGCCCTTGACACACTATCATAAACAAATTCAAATGACGGAAGCAGTCGCATGACAAAAGCCAAGAATATCAGGAAGCTATTTGAAATGTATAATTATAATATAAATATGACTTGACTTATTTGTCAAGCCATATAAGGATACAATAATAGGACAGTCGCCTTATCTCACATATGCTCCGATAATACCCAGGCACAGTCAGTCTCAGCTCTTATATATATCGCGATACCGCATCGGTGTGGCATTGTATTTCTTTTTGAACTTGCGGATAAAGTTCCCCTTATCGATATAACCGCATTGACTGCAGATATCTGCAAGTGTACAATCTGTTTCACGCAGAAGCTGTTCTGCCCGACTGAGCCGCAGCTCATCAAGTGCCTGGATCACAGTCCTCCCCGTTTCCTGTTTGTAGATACGTGCCAGATAACCCGGAGATATATGAAACTCGGCTGTTATACTTGCCATCGACAGATTTGCATCCGCAAAGGACATTTGCAGGTAAGTATCTACCTTTTGACTGATGCTTTCCGAGTCTTCCCGAGAGGCAGACCCGGATTCAACGCAGGTGTCAACTGCAATCTGCCGAAGTTGATCCATGATTCCGCCCAGCGTAGCATCAGCAGACCCTAAATCCAGTTCAGCACGCTTTAGTTCAGCATCAGATCGATTCCATTGATGCTCACTCATTATGCTTGTCACCCGACGGATGATACCGGACAGGACGCTTCGTGCGATGCGAACGGAAGCGTGCATCTCCAAGAGGACCTTCTCGATAGCGGCAAGACTGTCAATGGCGGTTTCCGTATCACCGATCAAAAGCGCACGAATAAGCATATCTTCCTCACGAACGGGATACCAGATGATATACTGTGCGTCCTCCTCCGGCACTTCATCAAAGCCGATAGATCGCCCCACACCAAGGAAAAAGGCAAAATGAAGCGCTGCCTCTGCCTGACTTTTGGCGCGGGCTATTTCGCAGAGTGCATCTGTCCATGAACTATAGCCAAGCGTACAGACCGTTCCTTCCGCAAGGCCCTGACAGATCAAACCGTAAAACCTCTTGCAGAAATCGTGGATATCCCCTTCCTTTTCTGATGAGAGAATACAAGCAAATGTATCCGCCTCTTCCTGTTCAAGGGCCAGACAATTGCCTGAAACGCTCGGAAAGCATTTTTCCAGATAAGCAGGGAACGAATGCCTTCTCTCGTCCTGCGGGAGCATTACGCGTAGTATGCATACGCAATAGTGTCCTCCACGCAGCTCTATATCGTTCTCTGTGATCAGCTTGGAGGCAGCCATTTCATCGTTATAGCTGCCGTTCAGGAGAGCCGCTATCACCTGAAGGCGGACCAATGCTTTCTGCCTCTCCATCTGATATTGGAGGCTAGTCCATTGCGTCTCAAGCTCTCGAATAGAGTTCGCAATACCATTAAAGGAAACCGTGAGAGGTTTCGTATGCGAAGCCATAGATCGGAATACCTGTGAGATAGGGCGGAAACCAATACTGGATGCCCACACGGCAAAAAACGCTGCTATTAGAAAGAACGCTGTCAGGAAAGGGATATGAACGCGGATCGCCCGTTCAAAAAGCTGATCGTACAGGACAGCGCTCCATCTCACAGAGTATGTCAGCCCGCGCTGTGAAGTTCGATATAGAGCTTCAAGCCAGTAGCCGGGCGTATTCGTTATACTTACAGCATTACTCTCGGAAACGGAGGGCATTTCCTCGAGCACTTTCATTCCGCAGGAGACACAGAGTATCTCAGCACCTGTTTCATCCCAAACCTGGACCGCGCCATCATAATGCGACAGCCGTGAGCGAAAATATGCATCGATCTTAGCACTGTTGATCATAAAAAGGATAAGGCTGCCTTCGCCGTTAGGTACTGCATAGACAATGAACTGGTCTGCCACCGGATAGAAGGATTTGCAGTTGAGCCGCGGAATAATGAATGCAGATCTCTTTTCGTCCGCTAATCGCTGCAGCATCTCGTAATTTACTTCCTGGAAGGCATATTCCACGTTCCACGAAAGACGGGCTTCCCTCGTACCGCGGCTGCAGATGAGTGTTGCTTGCTGACCATACCGTGCTGCAATGCCGTCATCATAAAACAAAAAGACATCATCCAGATAACTGTTTGCACTCACGTAAGAAGCAAATTCATTATTAGCGCTCACGTGGCTGTAGTTGTTGAGAAAAATACTGTAAGGGCGCAGATTCCCTTTCGTAGAAAGGTTATAAGCGATATGATCCATCTCCAGAAGCTGGTTTTCCAGGAATTCTACAAATGAATCTGTTGAGGAGGCGATCTGGCTCTCCATCTCATTACGCACTGTAGTACTGGTCTGGCGATATATCCAAAATGTGGCGATAAGAGAAACTGTGATCACCAAAGCACCAAAGGGCACAAAATATCGCAAGAACAATCTGATCTGAGCCTTTTTCTCCTCCCGCATGAACTGTCCCCCAGAAAGAATTAATAAGCAGCCAATTCCAGTGCCGTATCAATATATGCCCTGTAATTCTCTTCCGTATGTTTCTTGAGCGGGACATTGATAGGCGCAGCCGTCGGCATGATCACAAACCGCCCGCCTGGTTTTCCGGCAAGCATCATGCGCTTTGTCTCGCGGATCACGTCTTCACGGGATCCACCTTCCAGGAGTTTGAGCTGCATGGATCCGAACAGGCAGATCTTATTCCCGACCCGCGCCTTAAGCTCTTCGAGCGTTGTATCTCCGTCAGGTGTTTCCTCACAGGGATCCGTGCCGTCGCAGCCGGTCTCCACGATCATATCGATCACCTGGCCGATCCTACCATGGCAATGAATACGTACCAGGCGGCCATAGCTATGAATCAATTGTACCATATCTGTCAAATACGGAAGCATGTATTTTTCAAAGAATTGCGGCTTTAAGTAAGGCGGACACATGTATTCAGGTCCGCAGATACGGTACATATCACCCGATGTAGTCTCCAGCATCGTTTTCAGGTTGATCATGATGCGACGATGCATTTCCTTTGTCATTTCCGCAAAATGGTCTTCCTCCGTCATGACGTAGACCATACCCTCACCGAATTCCATCAGGTTCATGACACTGTATGCCGGATCGCTTAAGGAAGGCATGAGAATGCCATGGTCACCAAGCTCGCCAAGGATACGCGGAGCATCCGAATCATCATAACTTGCAGGGACGAATGGAAGAGACATGAGCGCTTCAATATCATCTGAATCCTTGCACAAGGGCTCGGTATGCCATGTGGTGTAGATCCCATCAATATAGCGATCTACGCTCGTGAGGACATGTCCCCCCGCCTTCAGCGTAGTCTTGACGGTATGGCCGTCCTCCGTCTCGGTACGTACATATTCGGCATGGGGATCATAGGCAGAATGGGCATATTTCTCTGTAGAGCTGGGATTCCACATCGCCATGCAATCCGTCTTTTCACGGATATACTCCATCAGATCGTGATAAGAAGGCTCTATATTGCAGAAGTTTTGTGTATCATAGCCGACCAGTTCGTAGCAGGAAACCGGCACGCGGTCCGGGATCTCTCCGTGAAGAGCACAGAGCAGGCGTTCTCTCGATGTCATTATCGTTCACCTCATCCTGTCGGGAAAAGGGCGAGCAGCTGCCTGCCCGCCCATGGCAATACGTTCAGATGGATCAGTCATTGGCGTTATAAGCGTCAAGACCGCGCTGGTAGATCTCCATGAGTTCTTCCAGACCGATCGCATTGAGAGTGCTCAGGTAAGTCTCCCAGTCACTTTCGATCTTCAGTTCGCCCGTCACGAACTTGGCGGCAGACTCGGTCACATAGCTGTTGATGTCTGTCTGAAGCGTAGCAAGCCGCGTGGCATCCTCATCGGAATAAGGCATACCGGTGATCCAGACCTCTTCTGGTCCATACTTGGCAAGCGCCTCCGCAGTCTTGCGGGCTACGCCGTTGTACATATTGCCGAAGTAGAGGTTCTCCGCCATAGAGGGGTTGCGGCCGCCGGCCCACGGTACATAGCTGCCGAGCACTTCTTCCGTGTTCAGGCCATCCGGATTATGGAGAACAAAATCGCTGTAGACTACGTTGCCTTCTTCGTCACGGACCCATGTTATATCCTCGAAGCCCATGAAGTATGTGCGGACGCCTTCATCGGAATAGAACCAGTCGAGCATGGCAAGTGTCTCAGCCGGATACTTGTTGTCGGTCGATACAAATGTGTTCTGATTGCCGCCGCAAGGAGCGCTCGCGATAGCATACAGGTCAGATACGCCGGCAAAAGGCTTCTCAACGCCGATATATTCCGCCTTGTGGGTCTCGCCGAAGTAATCCGGAATATTGCAAGGTACCAGGAAAAGGCGGTCCTCTTCACCAAGAGCAGTTATGATCGGGATATCGGAGGTAAAGATCTCCTGATAGAGGAGCTTCTCATCATAGAACTCATGCAGGAAAGCCAGCTCATCGCGCCATCCGTCAGCGGCCGCGTAGAAGCGCAGATCGCCGTTCTCATCCGCATCGATCCATGAAACAGTTGTGCCGCGGGTGCCAAGTCCGAAGCTGCCCTTGAAGACATTGTAGATAACGCTCACGTCGGTAGCGGCCAGCGGGATCTCATCTGCCTGACCGTTTCCGTTCATATCGCTGTCACGGGCTTCGACAAGAATCTTCTTGAGACCTTCCAGGTCACTGGGCATTTCCGCATAGCCAAGCTTCTCGAGCCAGGTGCCGTTGACAAAGATGGGCATCGTGCAGGCGGCATCGCAGGAAACGATGTACGGAAGGCCGTAGATCTTACCGTCAGACTGCGCGATCGCCTTGCGGAGGCCTGCCATATTATCCAGCTGATAGCTCAGGGAAGGCATGACATCCAGATAATCGGAGATGGGAACGAAAACCTCATCCTGCGCGTACTTCCAGACATTCGTCTTGCTGGTATTGATCTTGTAGAAGAAATCCGGCAACTGGCTCGCCGCTAGCGCGAGGGAGAACTTCTCATCAATATCAGAGTAGTAGGTCTCAAATTCGATATGGATGTTCGTCATCTTCTCCAGTTCTTTCCAGAACATCTGCTCACCGAACTCTCCGCGGGTATAGCTGTATGCCCAGTTGAGGCAGGTGAGGGTGATCGGTTCCTCGACGAGCGGGAACACAGTCGTGTTCGGGCAGGGGTCTACCGCCGCGTAAGCAGCCGTACAGAGCATCGCCAGAACAAGTAAGAGAGCAAAAAACTTCTTCATGGGGAACCCTCCGTTTTTCTTTATTCTATTAACGGCGCATGCCGTTAACGACATGGGGAAATGGCACGTTATCCCTTGACAGATCCGATCATGACGCCGTGCACGAAATACCGCTGCACAAAGGGATACAGGATCAGGAGAGGAACCGACGCGACAACGATCAGCGCATATTTGAGCGTCTCTGCCAGCATCTGTCGGCTGTAGGTATCGCCTACGTCGATGATCATATCTTCCTTCATCTGGTTCATGATCAGTATGGCACGCAGCACCAGCTGCAGCGGGTATTTGGATTCCGTCGAAAGATAAATGAGGCCGGAGAAATAGTTATTCCAATGCGCCGCGGCGTAGAAAACGACCATAACGGCGAGGATCGCTTTGGAAACCGGCAATATGATACGCACAAGCGTGGTAATGTGGCTCGCACCGTCCACGCGCGCCGCTTCTTCCAGCTCATACGGCACGCCGGATATAAAGAACGAACGCGTGAGCATCACATTCCAGACGCTTACTGCCGATGGGAGTATCATGACCCAGAATGTATCGAGGAGCTGCAGGTTACGGATCATGATATATGTGGGGATCAGGCCGCCTGAAAAGAACATCGTTACCATCATCATTCCGGTAAAAAACATCTTTCCGTGCAGACGGCGGCGCGAGAGCGGATAAGCTGCAAGTACAGTCATCACCAGGTTCAGTGAAGTGCCGGCAACCGTATAAAGGAGAGTATTGCGATAGCCTTTCATGACCAGTTTATACTGAAACACGCGCCGGTACGCTTCAAGATTGAACTTCACAGGCTTAAAGAAAACCTTGCCGCTGATGACGCTGATGGGTTCGCTGACAGATGCGATCACGACGAAATAAAGCGGATAAAGGACGATGAGCAGTACGATAAAGAGGATACCTATGACGATCGCATCGAATATCCTGTCTTTTTTCGATAATAACATACCATTTCCCCCTTTACCAAAGGCTCGTCTCGCCGGACTTGCGGGCGATGGTATTGACTATCACCAGCATTGTACAGTTAATCACACTGTTGAACAATCCAACAGCAGCCGAGTAGCTGTAGTTATTCTGAATGAGGCCCTGCTGGTATACGAGTGTGGAAATAACTTCTGAAGAGGAACGGTTCAGGTCGTTCTGGAGCAGGAAAATCTTTTCGAAGCCGACACTCAGGATCGAACCGCAGTTCATGATCAATAGGATGATCGCCGTAGGCAGAATACCGGGGATATTGATATGCCATATACGCTGCAGACGGCTAGCTCCATCCATAACGGCAGCTTCATGCAACTGCGGATCGATACTCGTAAGGGCTGCCATATAGATGATGGAACTCCATCCCGTCCCCTGCCATACGCCGGACCAGACATAGACCGAATAGAACATATCGCTCCGCCCAAGGAAATAGATGCTGTCCCGTCCCAGCAAGTTCAGTACTTTGTTCACGATGCCGGCATTTGGAGAAAGAAACTGAGTCACCATCGCGCAAAGGACCACCATTGAGATGAAATACGGAGCGTAGGTGACTGTCTGAACTGTCCGACGGTACCAATTTGAACGCACCTCATTCATCAGGAGCGCCAGTATGATGGGAGCCGGAAAGCCAGCCGCTAATGAATAAAGGCTGATAAAGAATGTATTGCCTATTACGCGTCCGAAATAATAGCTTTTGAAAAACGCCTGGAAATGTTTGAACCCGACCCAGGGACTGCGAGCAAAACCCTTTCTGATAGAGAAATCCTTAAAGGCGATCTGTATACCATACATAGGCAGGTAATGAAAAATGACGAAATAAGCGATGACCGGGATCAACATATAGTACAGCTGCCGATCCGTCCAGATATCCATGAATAACTTGCTGAAATGTGATCTGGGCTTAAGGGGGTTAGCCTTCCCTGTCATTAACAAGCGCCTCCTGTTGGTAGCCTTTTCTATTCCGCGTACAACCACGAGCCGAACTGCTTGTCTAAGAGGTTTCACCGTATTAAATTCATTACTCATTCATAACATTTATGATATGATCATTTCTTCATAAAATCAATTGTCAGTTTTGATACTTGATGTGCAAAAATGACAATTGTAGGTTTTTTAAAAGCAGGTACGTGAAAAGAGTTTTTTGCATATGGATATCTTTTCTGCATATACTGCTCAAAAAAAAACACCACGCAATAACCAATTTCACGATCCACTTAGTTGAAGCGCGAGGCAATATGACGTTCAACTAAGAATATCAGGTCATTATCAATGAAAAAAACGCTTGACAAGGGGATACCTATCATGTATAATACCCTTTGTCGCCGATGAGGCAGTGTTATCGCGGGGTGGAGCAGCTCGGTAGCTCGTCGGGCTCATAACCCGGAGGTCGTAGGTTCAAATCCTTCCCCCGCAACCATTTGGCGGAGTAGCTCAGTTGGCCAGAGCAATCGGTTCATACCCGATCGGTCAGCGGTTCGAATCCACTCTCCGCTACCATCAAAAA
>DBXA01000016.1:19135-19899 GCA_002309235.1 Christensenella sp. UBA1224
TGTGAAGGACGGAACACATTACATCGCTGCGGCATAAGCCGCAGCATCGCTTGCGCCGTTGGCGCAAGCATCCATATCAGCCTCTTGATAAACCAAAGTGCAAACTGCCGTTTGACAAGCAAAGACCTGTTCTGCTATCATTTCCCTGTCATCCGCAGCCCGGAGGAGACAGTACTCCGGAGCCTGCAGACCGCAAAAGAGAGGAGTATGCTCATGCTCACATTCGCAAGCGATTACGTGGAAGGGGCCCATGAAAACATCATAAAAGCCTTTCAAGATACGATCTACGAGCAGAATGCCGGCTACGGCATGGACAGGCATTCCCTGCATGCCGCGCAGCTCATAAAGGAAGAGTGCCGCTGCCCGGAGGCCGAGGTACGCTTCCTCACCGGCGGCACGCAGACGAACCAGCTGGCGATCGACTGCCTGACCGGCATGTGCGACGGCGTGATCGCCGCCGAACCGGGCCATGTGGCCACGCACGAGGCAGGCGCGATCGAGCTCACCGGGCACAAGGTGATCACGCTCCCCGCCGTGGACGGCAAGCTGACGGCCGAGAGCGTGGACAAATACGTGACAGCTTTTTATGCGGATGAGGTCAACAGCCACATGGTACGCCCTGCCATGGTTTACATATCCCATCCTTCCGAAAGGGGCACGATCTACTCTCTCAAAGAGCTCACAGCTCTCAGCGATGTCTGCCGCAGGCATTCCATGCCCCTCTATCTTGACGGCGCTCGCCTGGGCTACGGCCTCATGAGTTA
>DBXA01000016.1:19964-36018 GCA_002309235.1 Christensenella sp. UBA1224
AAGGGGAATATGCCCCAGAGGATCACGGCGTATATCAAATCCCACGGCGCGCTGCTCGCAAAGGGCTGGGTGACGGGCATGCAGTTTGAGGTCCTGTTCACAGACGGCCTCTATTACAGGATCAGCCGCCATGCCATCGATATGGCCCGGAAGATCAGGGATGGCTTTATCGCAAAGGGATACAGCATGTGGTGCGAGTCCCCCACCAACCAGCAGTTCCCGATACTGGAGAACCGCTTTATGGAAAAGCTCGCCCGGGAAGTGGGCTTCAGCGTTTGGGAGCCCTTTGACGCGGATCATACCGTGTGCCGCTTCGCTTCAAGCTGGGCGACAAAGGAAGAGAACGTGGATAAGCTTATGAAACTCTTGTGATGCACAGTGCGGCGTGAGACTGTGCCGTCAAAGCGGGATCATGAAGCAGCTGATTTAAAGTCAATCTGAAGCACGCTTTATTTTTCTGCTTCAGCGATCGTCAGATACGCAATGGTTCAAGCCCCACCTTCATGAACAGGGGATCAACGCAATAAACTTCGCGAAACGATGCCCGCAGGAGCATTTCTCCTGCGGGCACTGTCGTTCATAATGCACCGGAAAGATGATCGTACTATCGTTTTTCATCCGCTTCGATGATCTCGCCGATGAAGATATAATGCGGCTGCCATTCGCCGTTTTCATCCACCGGATATACTTTTGGGTTCGCCCGGTAATACTCCTGCACATCCGGCGCGATATCCTCCCTGGCCAGCCTGTGCTGGTATACCTTTCTGCAAAGGAATGTCCGCTCCGCCTCCGCGTAAGCAACGCTGCCGCCCATGCTGACAGGCGTAAGGCCTGCGCCTGCGGCCTTGTCCGTATCACGTCCGGAACAGGCGCCCATGTAGCTGAGCGCTTTTTTGAATTCCTCCGGAAAGAAGCTGACGGTAAATGTCTCATTCTCCATCAGCAGTTCGCGAGTATAGCGGGCGGGATGGATGTATACCGTGATAACGGAGCCGGAGCCGCCCGGTCTTGTCCACAACGTTCCCATACCGCCCCAGCTGACAGTGCAGGAATTGAACCTTTCCATATTTCCCGCCGTCACCAGCGCCCATTGCTTTTTGAAGATCTCGAACGGCCTGCACGCAAACTCCTCATAATTCATGGCAATTTCTCCTTACGCATTTTCACGGATCATGTCCTGTACCCTCAGATATCGGTCAATTGCCGCCATGACAGGCCGATGGGACACAAAGTCCTCCGGTAGTATCGCGATATCACAAAGCACCGGGCGGCAAAGAACGCGCTGAGAGCATCATACCCGCTGTCGCCGCCCGCCGCAATACGCTGCGGGTAATCATGGTATTGCAGGCACAGGCAAACAGATACAGCGCCGAAAGTCTGTAAATGTGTTTAAACCGGTCCGACAAACGCTGCCATTTGCATCAGCCTTTTACCGCTCCTGTCGTCAGGCCGTCAACTATCTGGTTGCTGAACAGGGTATACACGATGATGCTGGGAATGATGGCGATCATGATCGCGGGGAACATCTTGTCATAGTTGGTCTGATAAGGCGTGACGAACTTGGTCAGTGCGACCGGCAGTGTTTTTTTGTTCCCGTCATAGATGAACACCAGCGCAAGCAGCAATTCATTCCAGTTCGCGATAAAAGTCATGAGTCCGGTTACAAACAGACCGGTCCTGGAAAGAGGCAGGCAGACGGAGAAATAGATCCTGTAGATAGAGCAGCCGTCGATACAGGAAGACTCCAGCAGCTCATTGGGAATACTGCGGAAAAAGCCCGTCATGATGTAAACGGATGTCGGCAGTGAAAACGTCAGGTAAGGCAATATCAGGCCCCACAGATTATTGCTCAGGCCAATGTTGGCAAACCTTACAAACAGCGGGATCAGCACGCAGTGGACAGGGATCATCATCCCTATCAGTATATAGATCATAGCCGCACCTGAAAGCTTCCACCTCATGCGGCCGATGGCAAAAGCAGCCATAGAACCAAACAGCATGGTCAGAGCCAGGGTGACTACACAGACAAAAAGTGAATTCAGCATCGCGATCCCGAGCTTGCCCGCCTCCCAGGCCACCTTGTAATTCTCCCATTGGAATGCTGCCGGCCATCCGAACGGATCTTTATAGATCTCAGGCCTGGTCTTTAAGGCAGTCATGCCGATCCAGAAGATCGGGGCCAGGTAAACGACCACGATGACCGCAAAAAAGACAAATATCAGGACAGTGGAGGCTTTCCATTTTTTTCTGTTTTTTCTAACGGTTGTTACCATCATGCACAGCCTCCCTTCTACATCTCGTATTGTTCTGTCTTAAAGATCCTGTTGATAACGGCAGTCGCGATCAGGCACAAAGCCACGAGCACTACGCCGATGGCGCAGGCATAGCCGTAATGGTTGCCCCCCTTGGAGGAAAAACCTGTCCGGTACAGATAGGTCGCCAGCACGTCCATCTTCAGGTTCTCAGTCTTATCTCCCAGCATCGAATAGATCAGATCGAAGAATTTCAGAGAGCCGATCGCGTTCAGGCTCATTGCCGTAACCACCATAGGCCTGATCAGCGGCAGCGTGATATAGCGGAAGGTTTTTACTTTGGTCGCGCCGTCAATGTAAGAAGCCTCGTACAGGGATTTGTTGATGCCGGAGATCTGGGCCATATACAGCATCATAGACTGGCCGACATACTGCCAAAGCGCCACAAAAGCGACTACCCACATGGGCAGGGTGATAAAACCCTTGATCTCGTACAGCCATCCGGGGCCTTTGATGCCGATGTACTCAAGCAGATTATTGATGCCGACTTTCGCATGAAACAAAAACGCCCACAAGAGGCCAAGAGCCGCGGAGGAGAGGACGCACGGCATATAGATGATATTTTTGAAGAGATTGCGGCCCCTTTGGATATTTGTCAGGAGAGCAGCATACAGTATTCCCATGATCAGCTGTGAGATACAGGAGAACAGCAGGAAAAACAGCGAATTCTTAAGCGCAATTCCCATTGTCGGGTCTGTCAGCATCTTTCTGAAGTTGGCAAGCCCTATAAAGGAATAGGACCGGGTCGCTTTGTCATAATCGCACAGTGCGTAATAAAATGATGTGCCGATCGGGATAAACAATACCGCCGTAAACAGAATCAGCGCGGGCGCCATAAATATGATGATGGCAGTTTTGTTTTTCAGCATTTTATCCATAAAGAGCCCCTTTGCTTTCTCTCAGGTCTAAAACAGGGTATTGTTCAGCAAAAGGCGGGGCTGTTGAAGCAGCCCCGCCGAAAGCGAGATAACCGATTACCTGTAGCCATTCTCCGCATACCAGTCTTCAACAGCCTGGAATGCTTCTTCCGGAGTCTTCTCCTGCTGGAAGATGGCGACCATCTGGTTGTCAAAGAAGGAACCGGCATCGGAGGTTACCAGGGACTCATTATAGAATCCGAAGGTAGCGGTCGCTTTGCCGAAGATCTCCATGACATCCGCCAGCTGGGCGGGAGCTATGCTCGCATCATACTCGACCTTGGTCACCGGGATCTTGCCGCCGATTTCCGCGGTGTACTTCTGCGCTTCATCATCGGTGAAGTACTTCATCAGGGCAATGGACGCCTCCGGATACTTGGTAGTGGAACTCATAGCCAGGGAGTCAGACTTCGCGATGATCCTGTTGGGATCGTTCGCGCCTTCGATGGCCGGGAACTGGAATACGCCGCACTTCGCCTCAAACTCGGGATTGGCACCGTTCATCTGGCCGATCGCCCAGGAGCCCTGGATCAGGATGGCAGCTTCTTCAAAATAGAGCGCTGCAGTTGCATCGTCGTTGGAATCGCCGGCGGCGGTCTCCTGGAAATACTGGGACAGCTCCAGAAGCTTTTCGCCCGCTGCAACAGTCTTGGGATTGTTCCAGCTCTCCGTGCCCGCGTTGAGAGCGGCAAGGTCTACTCCTTCCCTGTCGCACAGATAGCCAGCCAGCATAGACAGGCACCAGGCGGTACCGGCGCTGATGGTGATGGGTGTATAACCTGCATCCTTGATCTTCTGGCAAACATCCAGGAGCTCTGTGTAAGTGGCAGGTACTTCTACACCCGCTTCAGCAAAGATCTCCTTATTGTAGAACACACAGGCGGCAGCGGTATTCAGCGGGATCGCGTAGATCTTGCCGTCATAGGTCTGCTGTGCGAATACGCTGTCTCCGGCGAAAGTATCCTTCCAGCCGTCTGCCAGGTATTCATCCAGGGGAGCAGCAACACCGGGAGCCACGTAATCCGTAAGGTTCGGGCCGGGGCTTACGATGAATACATCAGGCGTCTGGTTCGCATCGACCAGAGCGTTCAGCTGAGTATAATACTCTTCCAGTGTGGTAGTGATGGGAGTCACATGATAAACGCCTTCATAATCCGCATTAAAACGATCGATCACCTGCGCAAAGCCCTTGGTGATGTTGTCATCAGATGCTTCCAGGTCATCCCAGAACATCCAGGTGATCTCCTGCACTTCGCCTTCGGCCAGTGCAGGAGCTGCCATGCTGCTTATCATCATTACCGCGATAAGCAGAGCAGAAAGCCATCTCTTCTTTGCCATAATGGTTCCTCCTTTTAATACTCATATGTGAGGCTGTACCTCACACGGTCAACTTCATGATATCAAAACATGCTGCCTTTTTCACTACAATTTTTGCTTTATAGTTATCAAATATTGCTTTATTAAGTTCTTGCTATCTCGGAAACAAACGGATAAAGGCTTTATTTGTTCGCTTTTTGTCGGGCTTTTCCGCAAGGCAGGTGAAAATTACATGATCCTACCGGTCCCACTTGCCATTTTGATCGAAGTTTGGTAGAGTATTATATACATAAAAGAGCAATTTTCGCAACCCACTTCATCTGCTGTGTACAAAGGCTGCTTTTTTATTTCTCAGTGAGGCGATATACATGATCCGGCATCTGGATGGTATTTATGAAACCGTAGACTATCGGACAGATTCACAGATCTGTCTCTATGACAATATCGAATGTGAAGATTATCCGCTCCACTGGCATACTTCCTTTGAGCTGATCATGCCGATCGTCAATACATATGATGTGGTCTGCGGGGAGAACAGGTATCATCTTCGGGAAGGCGATCTCCTGATCATCTGTCCCAGTATGATACACGAACTGTATGCACCTGATTCCGGTGAAAGGATCATTTTCCAGCCGAGCACGGGCTGCGTCTCGATCAAGGAGATGAATCTTCTGGTGAGCATGCTCAGCCCCGCCGCGCTGATCACCCCGGAAGAGTATCCTACGGTCTACGAGCAGGTGTACAGGGACATGCTGGAGATCAAAGATGAATACTTCAGTTACGCTCCATATGCCGAAAGCCGTATCGTCACCCTGTTTCTGGAGATCATGGTGCTCGTCGGTCGGAATCACAAGACCATTGTCGGACAAAACATGACACCGTCCATTTCACGGCAAAAGGAATATGTGGATAAGTTCCAATATGTGACAAGCTATATCGAGGAGCATTTCGCGGAGGATCTTACGCTGGAGCAGGCCGCGACGCTGGCAGGTTTTTCAAAATATCACTTTTCCCGCCTCTTCCGCCAATACACCAACACACCGTTTTACAGGTACCTGAATCAGAAGAGGATCGATCACGCCAAGACGCTGCTGGCAAATCCCTCCCTGACCATGATCGAGGTAGCGCTTCAGTCCGGTTTTTCTTCCCAATCCGCTTTCCTCAGGATGTTCAAGCAGCTGAACAACTGCACACCCACAGAATTCCGGAATATGTATAAGGATTGACGCCGGAATATGTGAAGAACACCTATGACCGTGTCCGTTCCCTGCCGCAGTCTGCCAATACGCAGCTGCGCACTGCATAAGCGAGCATCTCCTGCACAGCGGCAGGATCACCCGGGCAGAGGGCGTCCAGCATGGCTTCACAGGCCGCGAGCCACGCGCCCAAGGCCCTCCGTTCGGCTTCGATGAGCGCCCTTCCCGCCCCGTCCGCGGCAAGCCAGCGCGCGTCCGCCTGTCCGTCAAGCTCTTCAAGCCACGCCAGCTTAGCCTGCCTCCAGGCATCGGCATCGGAAGCGCCAGCGGCCATTTCCCCGATGCTCCGGTGCTCCGCGCACGCCGCCTCCGTCACGCGCAGCGTGGCACCCATTTCGGCCACTTCACGCAGGCACGCGCCGGCTTCTCCGGCGGCCCCTGTCTCCCCCGCGGCGGCCCAGAGGGCCGTCACGGCCATCGGCGAAGCATGGTTCTCCTGGCAGAGCAGGGCCGTCTTATGCATGAGCAGCGCAGCCGCTTCCTTCGCGGCCTGTACGCCGTCCGCGTTTTCCGCCTGAAGGGCCTCCGCGCGGGCGTCCAGGTACGCTTCGAAGCAGGTCCTTTCCGCCTCGATATATGCCTTTTCCGCCTCATCCGCGTCGGCGAGCATCTTCCCGTATTCTTTATCCAGCGCGTCGGCCCAGATGCCTTTCACCTCTTCCCAGGCAGCCGCCTCGCCGCCTTCCGCCTGCTTAAGCAGCGCGTTTGCCGCCCTCGCGGCGGCGCTGTGCTCCGGGCAGCGCGTCAGCGTCCATTTCACCGTTCCGCCGCCCGCCGCGGCAAGCTTCGTCACGCAGTGATCCAGAGCCTTCGGCGCCTCCGGCGGATCGGCCGGCGGGTCTTCCGGCGCCTCGAGCAGCGGTATGACCACCTCTATCTCATTCGTAACGTACTCGCCCATATGGTACGCCTCCTCCGGGGAGGCATCGGCGGGGATGGTATACCCGTTGGCCCGTGTAAGACGCTCAAACGCGAGCACGACGTCGCGCCGCACTTCCTTGGCCGCCAGGTCTTCCCCGTATACCCGGATCCAGAGCTCCATCTCCCCGGAGCTTCCGGAGATGAACCAGTCAAGGTCCATATCGTGCAGCTCAAAGCCCTCCGTATCTTCGGCGGGCAGTCCTATCCCGTCATTCCAGCAGTAGGCCTTAAGGAAGCTCATGACCTCGGTTCCCAGGTTCTCCGCCTTCAGCTTTACCTTCACCCAGCCTTCTTCTCGGATCTGCCCTTCCGACGTATCCTCCGCCTCCAGGTACACATCCGCCTTGAAAACGCCGAATTCTATGGGCATGAGGCCGGATTCCACCTCCAGTCCGTCCTTCGTCCAGGCGCGTGCCTTAAAGGCGATCCGCGCCATGCCGTCTTTTGCGTTCCCAAGGTCCTCCTCCGTGACCTCATAATCTATCGTTTTGTTGATAATCCCGTAAGTCGAAGCCGGGCATTGCTCTGTCAGGAGCTTCCCTTCCCAGGAACCCGCCGTCTCCCGGAACACATAATCCCCGGCGCTCTTATCCCAGGTATACAGGTCCGCTTCCCAATCGTACAGGATGCTGCCGCCGTCGTTGAGGGGCTTCAGCTTCACAGGCATAACCTGTCCCACGCTGTAATACCCTTCGCTCTCGACCGCCTGGAGTTTGAGCGAGGGATCCGCAAAGCCAAACTCGATATACAGGTCTATCCCCAGGCCATATCCCGGTTCCGGCCAGTTTTCCGGCCATGGATACACGATCGGGTTTTTCACCATGCCGAATTTATCAATCACGTCCAGCGGAAAGAAGTTGAATACCACTTTATGCCGGACCAGGTCGTTCACGTGGTCGTACTCGCAGTTCACCGGCACCCTGACCCAGAGCGTGCTGCTCTCCCCCGGCGCGTGTTCGGCGCGCAGCCAGGAATGGAGGGCGGTATAGAAGTTCGTGTAAGGCGCGTCCCAGGAGTCAAACAGGATATCGTTCTCATCGCTCCAAAGGCTCGTGCATACGAAAACATCCACCGGCTCTGTACCTTCGTTCGTCACGGTGATCTTAACGGGGACCTTTTCCGAGCAATAGCGCTTCCAATCGGAGGTATCCTCAGCGGTAACGCTCACATTGTAGTATTCGTTCGCGTATTCGCTCACAGCGGCTGCCGCCTGTGGCGCGACCGGCGCGCCCTGTTCTTCGGGCTCTTCGGGCTCCTCTTCCTCCTCAGGCGGTTCCCAGGCGTATTCGCCAGTTCCGCCCAGCCACTTCTGCACGCCCGGCCAGGCGATGCCGTCCGCTTTAAAAGCGTACGCTTCCTCCAGCGCCTTTACCGCCTCTTCCGTCCTGCCACCGAACTGGCCGTCCGCCTTGCCGCAGTCGTAACCTGCCGCGTTCAGCTTCTCCTGAAGCTCCTTTACGCCTTCGCCCCTGTTCCCGCGCCTGTAGGTGCCCTCCGGGTAAAAGGCCTCCGTCCTGACGGTCCCGCATACCCTGCAGGCATGGCTGCGCCTGCCCATGGTGAAATCCGTGGGTTCAACGGTCACGGTCCATCCTCCCCAGGTATGTTCCTTCATGGCTGTCGTTTCGGTCTTCTTCTCGCCGCAGGAGCATTTATAGGTGATCGTGCCATTTTGGGTACAGGTCGCCTCCGTGCGGGCCTCCTCGCGTCAGCTATGCTCATGGCCGGAAGGGATTCCTTCCGCTGGCGAGGCGAGGCATAGGCCCGTAAGCAGCAGCGCAATAAGCATAATTGCCGTTATCCGACGCAGTTTCATGATCATCACTCCTGTCAGGTTAGCTGTCGCTGTATAATTCCAATACATAATGGGTTTTGAACAAATTCCCGTTATCTTTTTCCTTTTGCCTCTAAAATGTGATATATAAGATCTATGTTTAGGAAAAGCGCGCTGCCTTCTTAAGTATCAAAAACGAACATGCATATGTTATTCTTAGGAGAATAAACCGCTAAATAATAATCCTTCATAAGCATTGTAATTGCCTCTTCATTTGAAACCGCATATTTGTCATCATTTAAATCATAACACAGAAAATAGTTATCATCCTTGGTCAATAGTGCTTCATAACATATTTTACTCAATATTTCATCTGAAAAACACCTGATCTCTTCCCAATCTTCACGCTGCGTCTTTATCCAGCCTTGTTCCAGCAACTTACCGTCATCGTATTTTTCAACACTGTAGAATTCCATTTGTTTTTCACATGAAAACATATATATCCTGTAAAAATCTGTCATCATAAAGTCCTCATATTTCATCTGTAAATCAGCCAATTCAAATACCAGTTTTTCTCCAAAACTGTTCTTTACGGTTTTTTTGATTACCCATTCGTCCAATACCGGTTTACAGACAATGTATGACAGTATCAGGGCAAAGATAATACATATGACCGCTAAAGTTCCTTTTCTTCTCATCGTAAATATCTCCCTGACGATATTTCCTGCAAGATCAGACTCATATATCAATGATCAAGACGGCGAAAGCGCTTATTTCCAGGTATAACGGGCAAAACCTTCCCGCCATTCTTTTCTGTTTATTCTGTATTGACTCAGGTACACGATATATTTCTTTGACCGCAAGCTTCTTCTCCTTCCGGGCCCGGATCGCTCCATTGCTGTTCTCGCTTCTTCCTCAGACAGATATAAGCCTATTTCCGCTGCTTTTTCTTTTCTTGAAAATTCGTATGCGCAAATTTGCACATAATAGACGTACTCTATAGTAGTTTGTTCCGGTACAGAAAAGCGATACGGCATGATCGTAAAGGTGCAGCAGGGCAGCGAAAAGCCGGGAAGTTTTTTGTATTCCAATATAGTTTCCTCGCAAAGTGGCAATGAATCAAAGAAACCGATCGTCATTTTTTCAACAGCAGGCTTTTTGTGCTTTCTGTATTTCCTGATGGTATCTTCGGCTTCAATTTTATATATGATCAGTTCGGAAGGCGATGCACCCGCGATCTTGTTCTCCATTTTCGATTCGATTACGCTCCTTTTCCGCTCTTTTTGATCTGCAGGTTCCATTTTCCCCGCTTGGTTTATCCTTCGCATTTTCATAATCATCCTGCTGATTAAGATACACGATCATTGGAATACCCTCAGATTCCCAGTATTCTGCGGCATTTTTCAGATACCTGATAAGGTATTCTTTGCATTCATCATCATGATTCTCTTCTTTGAACATCCGATCGAAAGAATCGATCACGATCAGTATACTCGAAAACGTAAGCTACTCCAGATCTGTAATGCATTCATCAAACGCGTTCCAATTCCATCCAAAATAGTAAGGAAATCTCATCGCAGTGGATATCTCACGAAAAAACTCATTCGAAGACCCGCACAGTTCGCCTCTCAGGAAGCAAACAAACGCACCTTTTTCATGTTCATAGTTTATACATAAGAGTATATAACTCGCTGTTACTGTAGTGTGTTTTGCAAATCTTTCCAGCCACAATTATACCTCATCCTCGGTCTAAAGCTTTTTTTCTCCCTGCCCGAATACGACAAGCATATACTTCAGAATATCTATAAAATCTTCGTCTATCGGATTATTCGGATCATCCGTATAGATCACGTATTCGGTGACCGTTTTCGTATCCGGATCATTGATTATAAAACAATAATCCAGCTTCTTCCCGTCGTGAACCGGATCATTCAGTTTTTCTTCGATGTTTTCGCGCATTTCTTCAGACAAAATGTAGTACTCGGTATTTCCCAGTTGATATATCTCCCTGACCGGCATGGACATAATCATCTGCCCGAAGTCATGAAGCTGCATCCCCGACATCCGGATCATGACATAAAAACCGGGGAATTCAAGGCCTCCCCATAATCTGTAATGATATTTGCCCTGGTATCTGTTCACCAGTTCTTTTTCCGGCAGGCATTCACTGAAATACGTATTGATGATGTTCCCGGTATATGAATCCCAGACATACAGGTCCTTCAGGTCTTCTGTTTCCGCTGTTTTAGGGCCGGATAAAAAAACATCGTATATAAACATGAAACAAACAAAAGCAGCACAAACAACGGCAGCTGTTATAAACAGCTTCTTCCTGCCCATCGATCGGACACCTCCAGACTTACAGACTCATAACATTGACAGCCCTTCGCCATGCCGGCGATCATGTCCACCTTCGGACCGCTCCTGTCATTTGTATTGTCATAGGTATGTACGGGATTATACTTCGTCGTGAAATATTCGGCTATGGGACAGAAAGAACATTCCCATCGTAATATAACCGTAGATCTTCCCTGCCGGTTTCGACCCCGCCATAACTATACGTTATCTTCCGAAATGCCCTGTTCGCCAGCATCGGTCCGTCTATCACAGAGATATCAAAGTATGTGATCTCTTCCATATCGATCACGTATACTTCGACTGCATCCTCTTCTTGTACGACATCCGTTATGAAGTTGCCGTACTCTGAGCCTACTGCGATTGGGCAGGCTATTCCATCATTTCTGTTTATCAGCAATATCCTGCTTTCCCACTTGCAGCCAAGCGCTTCTTTGCTGTAGTCTTTTCTCTTTTCCCCTTTGTCATACTCCAGTTTTTCTCTATATGTTACGATATCATACGCTCCGTCCTGATAGATGCCGTCAATAACTTTCCCGGACAGATATTTCATTGCTCCTTCCGGAAAGACGCTGTACGGTTCCATCCATTCTCCTGTCAGAAGATCCAGGCAATGCATTTCCACCCCAGTGTTGATAATCAGTATGGAACCATATACTCCGCCGCAGTATACATGTCCCCGGATCATGCCGTCCGGAAACGTTTCGCTGACCAGCTGCTTCTCACAGATAAAGTATCCATCATCGCCTGTAAGAGAATAGCCGCAGGCCTTTAGCGTATATGTGAACTTGTACTCACCTGCATGCATGGATCCCTGCTCAGCCATATACACCAGACAGCACATGCCTTTATACTCGATGAAATCCAGATTCCTGCTGCTTGAAAGCATTTCCTCCGGTATATCCCCATAAATGCGGAATTCTGTCAGCGTCTTTTGAGAAAGGTCAAAAATATACCCGTAATTCTTCCCTTCCTCATCATGTCCCATAATGACCTGCCTTTGGCCGGATATCTTTTCCGTGATCCGGTCTATCTCACAGATACTGCATGGGTATTCACATTTATTCCCTTCCTCGGGATAAGCTTCCAAAGTCAGGCGGGTTCCTTCCTCTGTTGCTTCGATCGCTGTTCTATAGTAATCCGTACACTCGCTGTTGTTGACGAAGACAGCAGAATACGTTTCTGACCGGGTCTCTGTCGCCTTTACTTGCCCTATGCAGGAAGAACCTATCAGCAATATGCAGAGGATCATTTCAATTATCTTTTTCATTTTTCCTTCCCCCGCTATCCTTCATCCTGCGTTACCCGCGCTTTTTTCTTCTCCGCGTACCTTGATATCCAGTACCCGATGCACCCGACAGGGATGCCGTACCTTACTCCGTTGACAGTGATCGTTAAGTGCAGGAACAAAGCGACGAGGATCAGCACCACAAAATACTTCGGCCTTTTCCTTATGATATCCACGATCGTCCACAGTATGAACGCGGCCACAACGCCCACGGCGATGTAGACCCACGCGCCTGTCTTCTGCCCCACGGCGAAATTCAGGTAAGTGATCCCTTCCCCACCGTCTGTTATCTGATAGGTCATATCCACGGCATATACGGCTTCACCGCTTTTCACCACATAAGTTCCCTTGTATACGGTGTCCCCGGCCGCCTTGCCGTCTCCGCGTTTCAGGGTCTTGTTGATGTTGATGCCCCTGAGCTCGATCTTATCGCTCTCCCCGGGCTGCCAGATCCCGCGAACGGTATCAAACCATTCCGTAAATTTCTCCCGGGATACCGGTACATCCGGGTGGAAAAGGCGTAATACCTCATCCGGGTCGTTTTCGCCAAGGCTCTGCACAAACACCTGCATCCGGCTGTCCAGCAGCTCATTTTTGAAGCCGCATCCGGAAAGGAAAAATGCCAGAGCGGCGCAGAGGAGGGCAAAAAGAAGCATCCCGCGAAAGCGTTTTTTTGCATCATTAGTGGTTTTCATCAGCTGTTCCTCCATGCGTGAAGCGCAGTTCACACAGTTCGTCATGATAAGTCTCCGCCAGCATATGGCGCCGGACCGGCAGCGCCTTTCTCAGGCGGCGGCTGGTTTGCCCGCGGGTACGGTGTTCGTCATCCCGCCTATGGCGTCCATAAAGGCGGAGGTATCCAAATAGATCCCCGCCTCCGCGAGAAGATCCACAAGGTCCCCTGCAAAACCGATCACATCCGATATGATCAGGGACAGCAGCGGCCCTTCACCGTCTTCAACGCTTACCATGTTCTGCGTGCCGGTAAAGAGATCCTCATAGGGTTCCCGACGGGAATCCAGGCTGAAGGAGACCCCGAGCGATCCGACACCCGGGATATCGCCCGCTGTCAGGCTGATATCTGCCGCAAAGCTCCCCTCTTCCCCCGCAGTGACCGTGCAATCGGCAGAGAACCCGATCTCCATGCCGTCCGTTTCCCCGCCTTCTGACAGGGTACCTGACCCGATGCTGCCTGTTATGTTCGTCACCGAGGACGCGGCGTCTCCCGAAGACGCGATCGCGATGCTGAAGGATCCGGACTGCCTGTAGGTACGATCCTCCGGGATAAACGCCTCCAGCCCCGGTATCTCCTCTTCGCTTTCGACGGAAACGGTTACATCGACGACCACATCAACACCGAGATCCATCCGGGCTTCAAACGCGTACCCGCCATCTTCCGGGTGAGTGAGCTCCGCGGAATACACCATGCTGAAAGGATCCGCTTCCGGCCCTGAGATGATCTCGCCGTTCGCGGCATAATCATCACCGGACCAGACAGTCTCCATATGGATGGAAAGGGGCGTCCCCTCGCTCTCCGTTCTCGTATACCATATGCTCCCATCCTCGCTGCAGGCGGCCGTAATGCGGTATATGCCCTCTGCCTCCTCATCGCCGGCTTCATCCGCAATGAATTCCGAAAAGCTCGCGTAGGATCTGCCCGCCGCCTCGTTCACCATTTCCAGCAGTGAACTCATGTACGCGCCGTATTTATCATTTTTCACGATCATCAGGTCCATCCACGCGGCAAGAGCCCGGCTGTCCATTTCGGCTTCAACCCCGTGAAGCACGGCATCGCCGAAAGGTACATCCTTCTCCACCGCATTTTCTCCTGCTGCCTCCGCAAGGGCTTCCATCGAATCCCTGTTGACCCGGAACAGCTCTTCCCTGTCCGTGAGCATCTCCATAAACCCGCCAAATACCTCCGTCGGGCTGCCGTAGGACTGCAGGAGGCCTTCTTCCAGGCCTAAATCTTCCGTGAGAGTCTCAAAAAGAACGGTATAATAATTATCCGTATCGTTCAGTAAGAGATCGATCCCCTCCTGCGTATAACGGATAAAGAGAGGCATGCGCTCCTTTCCGTTCTTCTCCGTATAGAAGCCCTCCACGTAGGTACCTTCATCCGCATACCGGACTGTCACGATATCGGAAGAAAACGCATAGGTCTCTTCCCCCACGGTGACCGTAAGGCCTTTTACGGTCTGAACATTCTGCATCTCCGGATCAGCGGCAAGGCCCGTCAACCCCGA
Organism: Christensenella sp. UBA1224; assembly: GCA_002309235.1. GTDB lineage: Bacteria > Bacillota > Clostridia > Christensenellales > Aristaeellaceae > UBA1224. The sequence continues at coordinate 34,351 of DBXA01000016.1, forward strand.
AAAACCGGTAAAGAGCATCGCGATGATAAGCAAAACAGATACCGACGCCATTTTTCACACACTCCTTTTATACTGTACACCAAGTTATTATATTCAGGTATCTCCTCCCTGATCAATAAGGCCAGGATACCGCCAGCACATCGCCGTCATCACTGAGGAGCATACAGAATGGAATATCGGGAATATGCTTCCCCTGGGAATCTTTTTTTTGATATTCGAGGATCGCCCATATCTTATGGGCGTCATCCCGGTATATCTCAAATATCTTTCCGTCTCTTTCAGCAGTGTTATCCAGATATACGCCGCGCCTGAGAGCTGTTTTTTTACCGCACTGGTAAGCTTCTTCCTCTGTCGTTATTTCCCTGTGGAAAGAGAAATCAGAAGGTCTGAAATCCTTTTTAAAAAAGTCTCCTGAATCATATAAGTCAAATTTTAGCGTGTTATCATCTCCCAGCCAGCAAGGAAACGGATGCTCATACTCTTTCCAGTCGGACCATGCCCGCATAAAGGACCAATGATCCGTCGGCTGCATCTGTATCATGAAAAACGCACACGCGGATAATATGTATACGCAAAGCAGGAGGATACTTATTTTCTTCATTCCATTCTCACTTCCCCCCCGCTTTTTACAGCATCATATGGCTTCCACCAAGCGCCTTCCACGCTGTTTCGTTGCGTTTTCCCGGTCAGGTATCAAACAAATGGTCTGTTAAACAGGTTCGCTCGCTTTATCTCATAGCCCTTGTTTCTGAAATACTGTATGCTTTCTGTTTCTGCCGCACTACCAGGCTTCATATAGAGGATAGGGGCGCTGCAGTCTCCAAAATCGGCATTCAGCAGAAGTTGCTGGCTTCTTATATAATGACGCACGTTCAGGTTGCTGATCTCAGTTCTGAGAAAAGATTCCCAGGTAAATGCACGGTCAAAAATGTAGACTGAAGAATAAAATTCTTCGGTAAATTTTTTATTTGTCAGGCTTAGCCATGTTTCACGCATCCAAAGCATTTTATGAGGGCTGCCTTCTTTCCACGCTTTTATCTCAATAGCGTTATCAGGAGCCTCCAGCTCCGGATTGTTGCCGAAATAGGCAACAAATACATTATTCCCTTTCGCAGCTCGACATAAACACTTCAGAAGGAAGCTGATGCTTTCATCATATTTCCGGTCATCACCGCTGAAAACTTCTATCCTGGATAAATCTCTGTCTTTATATAACTTTACTCGGTTTTTAATCCGCATCGGCAATCGCTCCCTCCGATGAACAGGGTCTTTCCATGCTTATTAAGTTCATTTACCTCTCATCTTATAGCTTACGCAATGCATTCTCCCACCCACCCCCGCACAGTTTTTTACCCTCTATAATATATATAAAGATACATTCGGAGGCCAAAACCGGACAGGTTTACGTAGATTTACCGCATCATACCGCGTTTTACAGGCATGGCGACGCCTCTTTTCTGGGAGACAGCAGATCCCATGGAGAAGAAGGATTGGCCGTGCGGATACCCGTCACTTTCTCACCAGGAACACGTCGATAGGTGGATACTGGGGCTCCGGAACGGGGCCGGAACGGTAAGAGATGTGGATCCTATCATAGGATTCCTTCCCCATCGTGGATACCTGACAGGAGCGCCGTTCCCCATCCTCTTTTTCCAGCGTGATCCCGAA
>DBXA01000016.1:36085-54107 GCA_002309235.1 Christensenella sp. UBA1224
CAGGTATGCGCTCTGCGGGCAATGGAAAATCGTATCGAAGGAAGGTGACTCCTCATCCAGCGTCCACTCTCCCGTAAACCCTTCCACGATCCACCAGTCCTTGCCCTCGTAATCGATCTCGGCATAATGCCCATCCTCATAGTATACCCCTGTACCCGGGACCAGTTTTACCTCGTTCCCGAACCATGTCACGGTCCTTTCGTAATAAGCAGGGTTATCCCTCGGGTCCTCCAGGTTTTCGGATACGACTTCCTCCCACCCGGGTTCCGCGGAGATGATATCGTTAAAAAAGTTATACAGCTCCGCGTACATGATATCTTCCTGCGGCGGGAGCGTTTTGGGGAATACCGCATCCCATCTCACATCGAACAGGACCTCTTCCCCGCAGAATACGATAAGGCTTCTGGAGGGCGAATAGCCGTATCCTCTTCCGCACAGATCTGACCATAAGCCAAGATCATAGCTTTTCAGTATCTTCCGCAGGTCGTCCACCTGCCTGCCCGTAAGTGTGATCTCCCCTTCCTTCGTGTGTCCCGTGTAGTTCATGGGGCCGACCCTCTTGATCAGGGTGACCTTTGCTCCCTGCCGGGACATGCCTTCCACGTGGGCGTTCAGGCAGAACTGCTCCCCGGAAAAGTTATCATACATAAAGCGCAGGCCTGTCGCGGCATCCGCACCGGGAGCATCCTCCGCCGGGGCACCTGTACAGAAGGATATCGATAAAAGAACAGCCAGCAGAAGCGATATGGGCCTTCCTATATTAAATATGGTCTTGTTTCTCTTCATGAAAATCGCCTCCCTTTATGCTTTTTATCTTTATGACATTGTATCGGCGCTGCCGGTTCCGTTCAGGCGCGTGCCGAACCGTTTTTCCGCGGCAATAAACAAAGCAGGGTGTATGACCGTAACATAAAGGAACACCGCAAAATAGAACGTGAAATGCCCCGTCTCCTGCCCGAGCAGGGCATAGAGCGGCTCCTTCACAAAAACGGTGAGGGCCGCTATTCCTGCAGCGCCGACAAAAAAGCGGCAAAACCCTGCCCCAAGTGATATCCCCTCTGTCTCAAATCGGATGAGCCGCCGCTCGATGAGCCATCCTGCCGAAAGCGCTATGAGCGCTCCGGCAGCGCTGTAGCATTCGATGACCATCTCCCGCGGGTCTACAAGAAGGCTCCCGTCCGCGGCAAGATCCGCGGGATAGGCCTTCAGGCTTATATAAAGCAGCATCAGCGCCCCTGATACGACACCCGCGGCAGCTACGGCGATATCCGCATTCCTTCTGACAGCGCAGATATCCGTTATCCTGTATGCCAGGGGGATCAGGATGAGCGTAACGGCAAGGCCGGTCAGTACATCCTGCGGTGTATGCACCCCCAGGTAGAGCCTGGACAGCATGACCATCAGTATAAGCAGGCCGCACAGTACCCCTACCCACCTGCGCTTTTTCTGCCATACCGCAGCGGAGCCGAATACCGCCGCAGCGAGGGAGGTATGCCCGCTCGGGAAGGAATAGCCCCCGCTTTCCTTGAGTGCCTCCGCGGGCGGCATGATAGACGGATCCCGCACCCAGGGCCGGTAGACGCAGAAGCTGCATTTGAGCAGCTGGTTCAGGAAGGCGCCGTACATGCAGCTGAACAGTATGGCAGTTCCCTGCTTCTTGTTTACAGACCAGTAGATGCCGGCGATCGGTATATATAATGCGGAGCTTGTCACGATGCCGGATACGATCAGGAAGAAGGGCGTGAGAAAGCTGCCAAAGGACATGCGCAGATCCTGCAGCATTTTCAGTATCTCCAGATCCACAGACATTCCTCCTTGCTTCCCGCGCGGCAGAAAAAACAGGCTCTGCCAGCGCAAAGCCTGTCCTGTATGCACGTGTTATTCGTCATCTGCCTCGCCGTACTCGTATCCTTCATCGTCATCATCCAGGAAAAAGTTGTTGTTGACATACTCGATAAGGGTCTCAGCCAGGTCATCCTCTATCGGTATGAACTCCTCTTCATCCTCGCCTACCGGCTGCACCTTCATGATGAAGGCATCGGAAGCACTGTCTTCGTCAGGCTCCTCGGCGTTTTCATCATATTCCGTCATGATGGCGTACTCATCGCCCTCATAGAAGAAGTAATCCAGCACTTCCGCCGTTATCTCATTCCCGTCCTCATCCACCAGGGTGACGAGATCCTTCTCCATATCTTCCATAAACAAACCTCCGTTCGATCAAAATACTCTTCTACCGGCATTATAGCGCCTGCCGTACCCCGATAGCAAGGGGACAGCAGCTTTTCGCGAATTATTAACCCATATCCCTGTACCATTTGCGCAAAATAGTGTACAATTTCTATGAGCGGCGTCAGTCGTCCCTGGCGGATTCCTTCAGGGGCTTTCTGCTGCCGTCCGGGTATTCGACATAGGTATTGTCCAGCTGCTGCCGGAACTGGCTCCGGAATGCCGCCAGGTATTTCATCCGCAGCTCAGACCTTTCCTCTTCCTCCTCCGCGGTGAGCCTGCGCTCACGCGAAAGGCGGGAAAGCGCATTGATCCTGTCGATAGACCTTCTGTCCATAGCCGTCGCCTCCGTTTCGTTCAACTGACCTCATGGACATTATAGCGGATATACGTTAAAAACACAAAGGATCTCCCGCGGAACATCTGCGGGGAGATCGCTTAAAGGAGATAATCGATATGGTCGATCTCAGCGAACTGCAGAAAGAAGTATACGACAACAAGGTCAAGCACGGCTTCAACACCACGAATATCGCAGAGGAGTTCTGCCTGGCCCTCACAGAGCTGGCGGAAGCCTACAAAGCGCTCTCCCTCACCGACAAAAACGAGTTGGCGGAGGAGCTGGCGGATGTCATCATATACCTGCTGGGCATCGCCGAAATGCAGGGTGTGCAGATAGAGCCTGCCCTTGTCGCCAAGATCGAAAAGAACCGCCGGCGCCGCTACTACCGCAGGGAAGACGGCTCCTGGGCCAAGACGGAAGATAATGAACCTATATGATCTGGCCTACGGGCAGCCGCGGCTTTTGAGGCATACGCTCACAGCCCCCGTAAAAGGACTGCGCATAGGCTTTCTTACGGATCTTCACGTGACGCGATACCGCGAAAAGGCTATAGCGGAGCGCGTGATAGAGCCATTTTCAAGGGAGGAGACGGATCTGCTGCTCCTGGGCGGGGATTACGGGGAGACCCGCGAAGGAGAAGAGATATTCTTCAGGCTTGCCGCCTCCCTTCGGCCGAGATACGGGAGCTTCGCCATACTCGGAAACAACGACAAGGAGCGCTTCGGCTCCTCCTTCCCCCTCATCCGCCGCATGGCGGAAAAAGCAGGCATACAGGTCCTCATCAATGAGGAAGCCTTTCTCCGCCTGCCTCAGGGAAAGATCGCTATAGGCGGGCTTGACGAAAAGAAGTACGGCCAGCCTTCCGCCCGGGGCATCTTCCGGCGCGCAGGAGAGGATACCATGCGCATTCTCATGTGCCATTATCCCTCCAGTGTGGATAAGGCCATCAGCCAGGCGGCGAAAATGCCCCATCTGGTGTTGTGCGGGCACACCCATGGAGGTCAGTTGTCCCTGTTCGGCATCACATGCTACACCTTCGGCTACGACAAGCGTTTCGGCGGCACGAACCATCACTTTGTATCCGGCTTCCGCAAGTTCCCGGAAGGGTTTTCCATGCTCGTCTCCAACGGGCTGGGAGAGAGCCTCATCCCGCTGCGCATCGGCGCGCCGAGGCAGATGCACATCATAGAAACGGTGTAACAGTCATCAATACAATGGATCGTCATGTTCAGGAAATCCGGTCAATCATATATCTCAGGTTGATACGATCGAGCTTTACATAATCCGATTCAGCAGCATCCTCTTCCATATTCTCAAGGAGCTTTTGACATGCGTCTCGGAATGCCTGAACATCGACCCTGCGCGGTCTCTCATTCAGTCGGGTGACGAAATTATCATGGTAAATCTTGCGAATCACATCATCCGGAAGGCGCAGGCTCCTGTACCGTACTCCATGCCGTTCAAAATCCTCCGTGCTCTCCAGATATGTCCTCGACAGGCAGTTGCTGGTATAGCCCCAAGTATGCCTGATGCTTTCTTCATCAGGCGAAGGGTTATCCATATCCGTGCCAAAATACAGCCTGTCCGCAAAACGGAGGAAGAACTCACGCCATGCCTCCGGAGCTTGTGAAGCAATCGTATACTCTGATTCACATGCTGTAAGATCGTAACCGGTATTGGGATATGATTCCAAAAACCTGGTTGCTTCCCGGACATCCTCATAATCGCACATGAGGTGCGCGATCACCAGTCGAAGCCTGGGATGCCTCTGCATAACGGTATCGATCTCTGTGAATATTTCATGACGGGATGGCCAACCCGGTTCGATCAGCCATCCAAGCCTGCGCATATTTTCCTTTTCCTCTTCTGGCGGATCCCAAAAATATGCCGGGTCTGTGGCATGAAGTGTGATCGGTATCTGTTTCTGTTCGGCATATGCAAACATAGGTTCATATATCTCACTGCAAAGCGCCTGGCCCGTTTTTACCCGCAGACCCGGCTTTCCTTCCAGCATTTTGAAGCCGTCAAAACCCATTTCCCATGCAGAGCGGATCTGACGCAGGTATTCTTCCGCCGTATCCCGCTCATCATAGGTATGCTGAAGGCCCGCAAAGGCATACAGCTTCGGAGAGAGTGCCATCTTGACAAAAAGGCATTTTAAACTGCATGTCGGATCGACCGGACGGTCCAACAGGTCATGACATGCCAGCAAAAGAATACGATCATACCCGAAAAAGGAAAAGATCGCTCGATAACTCTCTATCGTCTTCCGGACATCTTCCCGCGATTCGATATGCTCATGGCTGTCGGTAATAGGAAAATCACGGAATATACTGAAATCTGTATGCACAAAAACTCCTCCCGACTTAAGAGCAATTAAAGGGCAAGCTCATTCTGTATTTAATCCTTATCTTTGCAGTGTACGTCTGAATTAATCCTTCAGTGCTCCGATCATAACGCCTTTGACAAAGTACTTCTGCACAAACGGATACACGCATATGATCGGCAGGATCGTGACGACGATCGCGCAATATTTCAATTGGATGCTGGTCAGGCTGTTCGCTCGTGTCAAAGATGACGCCACACTTTTATTTGCCGTGCTTGATTCAGTAATCAATATATTTACCAGGTATACCTGCAGCGGCTGCAAATCTTTGTTAGGCAGGTAAATCATTGCACTAAAGTAACTGTTCCATTGCGCTACTGCGTAATAAAGTCCCAGCACCGCAATGATCGCTCCTGAAAGGGGGATAGCGATCCGCAGCAGTATCCTGAATTCCGACGCACCGTCAAGCCTTGCTGACTCAAAGAGCGACTGCGGCAGATTGTGGAAAAATGTCCGTGCTACGATAAGGTTAAAGGGAGATATAAGGCCAGGCAGCAGCAACGCCCAAACCGTGTTATATATTCCAAGCTTTGATACTAGCAAAAAGGTCGGTACAAGACCACCAGAAAAATACATGGTAAAAGTTATGAAAAGCATAATAATCCTGCGGCAGGAGAAGGCAGGGCTGGAGAGTACATATGCTCCGCAGATAGTGAAAACGGTGCTCAGGATACAGCCCGTTACCGTATAAAAGATACTGTTGCGATAGTATTTCAGGATATCACCATACCGAAACAGATGTGTATACGCATTCAAACTAAAGCCTTTCGGAAAAAAATAGATATCTTTTCTAATCACTGCCTCTGGGTCACTGACAGAACAGCTGATCACATACATAAAAACAAACAGCGTACAGACCAACACTACTAACATAGATAGATATATGAACAAATCCAACAATTTGTCGCTGAGTGGCTTTTTGGCGTATTTTGCTACCTTTGAAGAAAATTTCACCATAAAGACACCTCCGTATACTTCTTACTCAACCAGTTTGCTAAGACAAGCAGCAGGAAATTAATCACTGAATTGAACAAACCTGTCGCGGAAGCAAAGGAATATTGCGCATTTAAAAGACCACTCCGATAGACATAAGTTGATATCACGTCCGCTGTTTCATATGTCAGCGGACTGTATATCAAGAGGATTTTCTCCGCACTCATGCTCATCAACGAGCCTATGTTCATGATCAGCAACAGAATAACCGTTTGCTTGATGCTCGGGAGTGTTATATACCAACCGCACTGGATACGGCTTGCGCCGTCAATACGGGCAGCTTCATACAGTTCCTGATTTATGCCGGAGATTGCCGCTAGATAAATGATGGAATTCCAACCCATGAATACCCAGATGTCCGTAATCACATAGACCGTGCGGAAATATTTCGCTTTTGACAAGAAATTGATGCTTTGCAGCCCAATCGATTCACGAAGCACATTGACAATTCCATTTGCTGGTGAGAGAAAGCTCTTAATCAAACCGCAAATAACAACCGTTGAGATAAAGTAGGGTAGATAGCTAATTGTTTGTACTGCTTTTTTAAACCAAATTACTTTGACCTCATTGAGGAGAAGGGCGAAAATGATGGGAAAAGGGAAACCCCATAGCAGGAGATATGCATTCAGCAGAACAGTATTTCGAACCAGTCGATGAAAATACAAGCCCTCAACAAAAGCTTGGAAATGCTTTAGGCCAACCCATGGCCCATCCAGAAAGCCCTTACCGGGCATATAATCCTGGAACGCAATTACCAGACCATACATAGGTATATAACAGAAAATAATAAAATACGCAATGACAGGAAGGATCAGAAGCCACAGTTCATATTCCTTCTTAAATCCCTTAAGGAATCTAGAACCTTTACTACTGTTCTTTTTCAATACAGTAGACGAAGTACCTGTTGTCATGTTCTCACATCCGTTCCCTCAAAGCTACTTCTTACGTATTTCCATGAGAAAAAACCCAGGGAAGGAAAACGGTGTTCCGTTTCCTTCCCTGGCTCATCATTAGATTACTTGTTCACGCGATCGTATTTCCCCTGATATAGAGCCGTATACTCCGGCAGACCGAGAGAATTAAGGGTTTCAATATATGTATCCCAATCCGCATCAAGATCAGCCTCGCCTGTCATGAAGAGCAGACGCATTTCATCAACCAACACGCTGATATCACGATTGAGTTCGCTAATCCTGGCAGCTTCCTGATCAGTTGAAGGAGAATACTCAAGTCGATCGACCACATAAGGAGCCATGCTGTCAATATAGCCGACAATGCGGTCATTGACAGAGTTCATGAGCTTGCGGCCTTCCGCATAAAGAACGAAAGTCATGGTGTGATAGCCGCCAGTGGAGCGGATCGCTTCCATGGGACTCAGGCCATCCGGGTTGTTCATGACATAATCCGTGAAAGCGATAGATCCATCGTCCGTATACTCCCAGCAGGTGTGCTCAGAGCCGCAGTTGTTGCAGATCGTCGCGTAATCATTAAAGATCGAGTAATCCAGGAAAGACATTGCACGTTCCGGATATTTGCAGTCCTTTGAGATGCACATAGCGTTATCCAGCATGCCACTGGAGTAAATGACACCCTGTGTGCCATCGGGTCCTGTAAGCGGATTCAGCATAGCATAATAGCCATCGGGATCCGCGGATTGGATCATCTGCTCGGAGAAGGGCACTTCGTCGATCCAGAGGGAGAAACGGCCGCCGATGATATTCTGGGCTTCCTTGGCTTCTACCTGATCATCATCAGTTGTGGCAAACTCCGGATCGATCAACTGTTCAGAATAGAGCTTATTGACGTAACGAAGGAATTCACGATACTGCTCGGAAGAGCAGCAGAAGTACAAGTTCCCTTCATCATCCACATCAAAGTTGCCGGCCCTGTAGCCGCAGCCGAATGAAATCGCAAGCACATTCAGCTTGGAATAACCGTCGCTGAAGGGGATCTCATCATCCGGATCACCGTTTCCGTTAGCGTCCTGTTCCTTAAAGGCCTTGAGAACATCATAGAGTTCGTCTGTTGTCGTCGGTACAGCAAGGCCGAGTCTCTCTAGCCAGTCCCCGCGCAGTACAAGACCATAGCCGCCGCCGAGCATTTCGCCCTTTCCTACATAGCCGCTGAACGAATACTGATGACCATCTGGAGAAGTCTGCAGCAGACTCATAATGGGATGATCCACAAGAAACGCTGTGTAATTCGGCGCGTTCACTTCGTTGATAAGACCTTCCAGCGGAATGATAACACCGCTCAGGCCATATGCAGCAGGCTGTACAGGAGCGCAGTTAATAATATCCGGCAAGTCAATAGCTGCCGCAAGACGCGTCTGCAATACTTCACTATAACGACTACTGGAGGCCAATTCCCATTCCAAGGTGACATTCTGGTTTTCTGCAAAGGCCTGGAAAACCTCCAGATTATCCGCGAAGGATGCACCTGCATAATAATTCTCCCAGGTCATCAACTTCAAGGTAATGTGATCCGCCAGCAAGTCCTCTCTCTCACCTGCAAAAGCAAATGAGAAAGACCCTATCAGCGCAAGCAACACAAAGAAGCAGAGCAAAGACCTTCTTCATAATGAGACACTCCTTTCCTAATAACAAAGAGATATTTTACTCTCTGGCCGGGAATTTAACGTTCTCGACTCATTCCGACCAATTTGTATTATAAACACATGTGTTTTCATGCACAACACCCATTTTTTTCTTTCTGACGCAATATTTGCATAACATGTCAACTTCAGGTTGCTTCCACTTGTATTCTACACCTGCAATTGCTACAATTGTTTATTGTAGAAATTTACCTCTTCCTTAAACATCACATAACAAGCAACAAGCGTTTCGGAGGAAATCTTGATGAAACGATTATCAGCGGACAAGATAAAGCAGCTTTTATCAAGCCGCGTATTTATCCGCTATTTATTTGTCTTTTTTCTTTGTTTCACTATACCAACAGCCTCACTTGGTTCTTTTCTTTTGGTCAACACACGCAATAACCTACGTGACAAAGTCGACAGAGAATATGATTACGAATTTCGACAAGCATGCAACGATTTGAATAGTGAACTCTTAGGTCTTATGAACAGTGCTCTCCGCCTTGGTTCAATTCGCTGGGTAACCCAGATCATGGCCCTACCAGACAATTCACTACGATCACATATCACTCCATATTCCCGCTATGAAGCCCTCAGAATGACGCAGATTTTTTCTGAAATGATTACAGCTGCCGATGATATAGCTATCTGTTTTCCTGGCCAGAATGCTGTTTTCTCAAGCATCTGGTTCGATACAATGGACGCTTTTTTCACCTTGGATTTTCAATGGGCTGATAAAGACTTCTTGTATTGGAAAGGACTACTTTCACAAAAAAACGAAATGCATGTAGTCCCGCTGGAAGAAATACAGCGTCTAGGTCATGCTCCTGCAGAATATCTAACTATCATCCAAACACTGAGTCCTAGTGGCGGCTGGGAAGACGCTTCAATCCTGTTCTTCGTATCGAAAAACCATCTGCTCAATCTATACAGTGCTGTCCTACAGGAAGGCGGATTCATCGAAATAAAAGATAAGGAAGGAACCACCATTTTTCATGAATATGGAACAGATAATACGAATAGGATGTTTCTATACAATATGACCCTTACAGGCGCAAAGTGGCAGATTTATTGTGGAATCCCGTTCAGTGCAGCTTCATCAGAAATCTTCATTCTGACAAGTTATACAGTTTACCTCGGCATACTGTTCTTCATCCTAATCCTTGCTTTGTCCTATGCTTTGGCAAAAATCAACTACAAACCCATCTATGAAGTAGCAAGTGTGGTCTCTGGAAACCAACAACTGAAACCAGACCATCTGCCTAAAAAGGAATCTGACGAGTTTGGATATGTCATAAATCAATGGCACGGCATGCAGGCGCGACTCGGTACATACACACAGCAATTAGCAGATTATCGCTTACTCGCCAAAGCACACTGCATGCAAACTCTTCTTGATATGCGTGCCGGCAGTATGGAAAGGATCTCAAAGCACCTTTCCATACTTGAAACCGACTTGTCCATGGCTCACTTCCGCTGTGTACTACTACTTAATTCAGAATCGCATATGATACCAGATGATATAGATGAATCAATCAGCTGTTCACTTTTTTCCACTTTGACAGCTCAAGTCGGCACCAGTATTGTGATTCTTTGCAACTATAATGCAGATGACGGTTTCTCCGTTTTCCGTAAAAAACTCGATGCTTTCCTCGCAGAATCCGAGCAACATTCCGCTATACGTATCGTTGGCCCTGAGCAAGATTGCTGTGTTGATTTTATCAAGAGTTATCATGCTGCCAATTATAGTGTACAAAAACTCCTTACAAAACGCCAGAGCGATGACAGAATAGGCTGGTATTTTGCTGATCCTATTCCGGATGAAATGCTGCGTGTCCAGTTTTCTCTGACAGAGGAGGAAACTCTAATCAATCTACTGAAAATCGGTGATGCTGCTGGCTCTTCTGAATTCGCAATTATGGTTCTCAATAAAAATGCAGCACTACCTACTGATGCTGTGGTTTCCCTATACCATATCCTGCTTATCCTACCTTTCCGTATTCTGGAAGAAAGCGTTACCAAAGTATGCTACGAATACCTGCAAGAATCCATCAACGCCAATTCCCTAACTTCCATGACGGAACACATACAACAACTGTATTCGGACATCTGCCTTATCCAATTATCCCGTATTTGCACCTATGATGATGAGGTCATGAACTGGATCGCCGAATATGTTGAAACAAACGCGTTCGATCCCGACCTGAGTCTTAAACAGCTTAGTGAAGAATTTCAATTATCCTTGTCCCAAATCAGTCGACTCTTTAAAAAGAAGATGACCGTTGGCTTTGCAGATTGGCTAATGGAGCGAAGAATTACTCGAGCAAAAGAGCTTCTGATATCTGATGACAATTCTGCTGTTTCAGATATCGCATTGAAAAGCGGTTTTTCAAGTGAAAAGACTTTCCACCGAGCATTTAAGAAGCATACTGGTATTACCCCCACTGAATTCAGGAACGCGCAATAAACATTTTCCACAGGATCCGCTCTACATGCTCGATCAATCTTAATAAATATCAAAAAAAGGAGAGGATGGTATGTACAAATTTCCTGTAGGTGCTATGTTGGAAAGCTTTAGGATGGAACCAATGGTAGCCGTCGACGAGGCGGCGAGACTCGGCCTTGACGGGCTCCAGATTTACCTTTCACGCGGTCCTATGGCTCCGACCGCAGAGGGCTCCGCAGAACTGCGGAAGAAGGTATACCGGCGTATCCGGGACGCAGGAATGATCGTAAGCGCGGTATGCGGTGATTTCGGCAAAGGTTTTTCAAACCCTGAACAGAATCCCGCGTTAATCGAAGCTTCCAAGCGAGTGATGGATGCCGCTCTTGATTTCGACTGCCGAATCGTAACTACTCATATCGGCCGCGTTCCCGCCGACAGTTCAAACGATACGTTTAAGATCATGCAGGATGCCTGCGGAACTCTCGCTGAATACGCGGATGCCCGAGAAGGACATTTCGCTATGGAGACAGGCCCTGAGTACAGCTTTGTACTGCGCCCGTTCCTCGATTCACTCCATTCCCGAGGAGTAGCCGTCAATCTCGACCCGGCAAACCTTGCGATCATGGTCAGTGAGAACCCGGTCTCAGCGGTGCGCAACCTTGGTCCATATATCGTACACACACATGCAAAGGACGGCGTCTGCATCTGGGTCGATAACGCAGGCGGACGGCATGTCCATCCGTTAGGCGATCCGCTTGATCCGTACCGCAAATACGAAGAGGACGAGCGGCCTCTGGGTGAGGGCGATGTCCCCTTCCCTTCGTATCTGGCAGCCCTGGAAGAAGTCGGATACCGCGGATTCCTTACTATCGAACGCGAGGTCGGCGCAGACCCTGCCGCGGATATCGCAAAAGCCGCCGATATGCTGCGTTCCATTCTGATCTGATCTGGAAAAGGAGTGTAAGAGAATGGGTGAAAAACTGAAAATCGGCATCATCGGAAACGGCGGGATTTCCGGCGCACACATAGATGCATATAAAAACAACCCGTATGTCGAATTGTATGCCCTTTGTGATATAAATGAAGCAACGATGCGCAAACGCGCGGAGCAAACGGGCGTGACACGTCTGTTCACCGACGTCCGGGAAATGGTGAAGCTGCCGGAACTGGACGCCGTCAGCGTGTGCGTCTGGAACAGCGCACATATGGATTGCACGATCACCGCCCTCGAAGCCGGAAAGCATGTACTCTGCGAAAAGCCTATGGCGATGAACGCTCAGCAGGCCCGCAGTATGCAGGCATGTGCCAAAAAGAATAACCGTCATCTCCAGATCGGCTTTGTCCGTCGTTTTGAGCCGAATGTCTATATCGTAAAAGACCTGATCGATAAGGGAGTATTCGGAGATGTCTATTACGTCAAAAGCAGCTTTCTCCGGCGGTGGGGCTGTCCCGGCGCATGGTTCGGCAACAAAGCTTATTCCGGAGGCGGTCCGCTCATCGATCTCGGCGTCCATAACATCGATCTTTCTCGTTTCCTGCTGGGCAACCCGAAACCAGTTTCTGTCTATGGGGTCACTTTCTCCAAACTCGGAGACCAGAAAAATATCAAAGGCAGAAAGAACTATACGAGCCGCTCCTTTGTCGGCGAAGAAATATTCAATGTGGAAGATCTCGCCATGGCTACCGTACGGTTTGACAACGGCGGCGTCCTGCAAATGGAAGCAAGTTTTTGCCTGAATACGGATAAACCTTCTCTGGATTTTGCCCTCTATGGGACAAAAGCCGGTGCGACGATCGACCCCGAGCTGAAGATCAGCACAAATATCTGCGATTACATGGCAAATCTCACTCTGGAAGAACCTGCCTATTCCAGGGATATCGATCCGATCGATTTCCACAACGAGATCAACCATTTTGTGGAATGTATTCGCACAGGCTGTGAATGCCGTGCAACTGCGGAAGACGGAGTTGTTCTTATGGATATTCTGGACGCAATCTACGAATCTGCCAGCACAGGGCATGAAGTAATCCTGTAAATACGATAATGCATGGAAAGGAAGACCTTTGTGAAAAAGTACAGCGCAGAACGTATCCTTACACCATCCGGATTTCTTGAGGGTGGCTGTATTTGGACAGAGGAAGGCCGAATTACTGTCGTAGAGCCTTGTTCTGATCCATACGATGCTAAAACCATAGCCCCAGGGTTCATAGATATCCATGCACATGGCGGAAACTGGTATGATGTAATGGCTCCTGACCGTGATTCCTTGGCAGAATGGCTCCTGATTTTAGCAAAACACGGGGTAACAGGAGTACTCATAGGCGTATATACACATCCTATCGAAAAAATGCAATATTGTATGGATTTTTACGCAGAGGCTATGAAAGAGCAATCCGCCGGTAAATATCCCGGAGCACAAATGCTGGGAGTTCATCTGGAAGGGCCTTTTGTATCAAAAAAGCGTCTTGGAGCAATGGATACCTCAAGCGTTCAAAGTCCGTCAGTAGAAACCTTTCTGAAGATTTGCCATGGTCATGAAGATATCGTGCGCCTTATAGCTCTCGCAGCAGAAGAGGAAGGTGCCCCTGAACTCATTGCATACTGCAGATCACGTGGCATACGAATCAGTCTCGGCCACAGCAACGCTACAGCGGAAGAAGCTCGTTATGCTTTTGCAGCGGGCGTCTCGGGGATCACACACTTTTTCAACGCGGCGCCGCCCATGCATCATCGTGACCCTGGCATGCTAATGGAAGCGCTTTTGTCGAAAGGGGTCTTCGCAGAAACTATCTGCGATCTTCAGCACGTAAAAGCAGAAGCGCTTCTTTTGCTTCATGCGGTGAAAGGATCGGAGAGAATGATGATCATTTCCGATTCCGTTCAAACAACAGGTTTGCCTGATGGAGAATATCAGGTCAGCGATTCAGCCCCTGGCGGGTATTATATCATTCAAAACGGAGCTACATATGTTCCCGGGGGAACATTGGCCGGTGGCGGTGCATATTCAGATCGCGCTATTCGGAATCTCGTCTCCATAGGTATCCCTTTCCAAGATGCCCTATGCATGGCTTCCCAAACGCCAGCACAATACCTTGGGCTGGACGATTTAGGAAAACTCATTCCGGGTGCCAAAGCAAACTTTGTACTGCTTGATGCCGAAAACAATGTATGTTCTGCCTGTATAGGAGACTCCTTACTGACCTAACAGGAGGAAAATCTGATAACGATGTCCTTTTTTCGCAGCCAGGCGGACAGTTTCCTGACAGAGCCGTACATGCCCGAAACCGGGCTCATCACACCGCCGGCCGCGACCGTATACGCGGATGAAGATCTTGCAGACCGGATGGCTTCCGCGCGGCCGCCGCAGGCAGTCCTCTTTGACCTGGACGAGCGTCTCAACGTGCGCTTCCCTTCCGGGAAGACCGCACCACTCGCGGACATGCTGCGCTTTACTGCGCATCGCGCCTGCCTCATACTGCGCCTGGACAGCCAGGAAGCGGCTGCGCTCCTTCCGGAGTTTGCCGACCGGTACAATATCTGGGATGTGACGCTGTGCGTTCCCTATGGAAAACGTACCCTTCTGCCCGGCCTCAGAACAGTCATGCCCCTTTCCCGCGGTATGCTGGATCTGCGCGGTATCGCGCTTCCGGCCGATCCGCTCGCTCTTCCGCCAATATGCCAGATGGCGGAGGCCACCATGCTCCTCGTAGATACCGTACCCGCCCGCGAATACATGGACAGCCTGCGCCGCCGCTTCCTGCAGGTCTGGCTGGAAGGCGATGCAACCGACGCCGTCTGCTGCGGGGCATGCGGGCTGCTGACAGAAGACACAAAGACATATTACAACCTGCTCAACTGCCTGCCGGAGCATTCTTTCGCACGTCCGCCGCTGCTCTTCGCCCATAAGGGTTACCATAATACCGGTGAATACCCGGAAAACTCCATCGCAGGCGTAGAAGCCGCGGGAAGACTCGGCTATGATGCCGCGGAGATCGATGTCACCATGTCTTCGGACGGGGTTTTGGTGCTGCAGCACGACCGCCATACTGAAAAGCTTTTTACCGAAAAGCGCTTTATCACCCAGACGTCCTGGGAGGATCTGAAAAAGCTCCGCAGGCGCGCATTCCCCTCCTGCGGGCTGGATCGTTTTGAAGACCTGATGATCCGTATGCGCTCATACCCGGAAACGCCTGTCCTCATAGAGATCAAGACCCCTTTGGATACCTATCTTGTGGAAGATGCCGCCCGCCGCATACGGGATATCTTCTCAAGGGAGGATGTACAGATATGCCCTACCTGCATCATGGGCATCATGCCGCCGGGGCTCGACTATGTACACAGGCACCTGCCGTCGCTCCCCCTCGCCCACTGCACATGGACGCAAGGTGAAGAGCCGACAGACGATACGCGGGAAAACAGCCTGCGTCTCTACCGTTTTGCCCGGGAAACAGCCGGGGCAAACGCGGGCTTTAACCCATATCATAAAAATGTGAACGCGGCCTTTATACGCCTTGCCCACCTGCGCGGCATCACGGTCTTCCCCTGGACTCTGGCCTTTGAGGCCTGGGAGGACGCGCAGCAGAGCATCACGGAAAGCTACCTTTTCGGCTGCGATGCCCTCACCAGTGACTGGGTGGAAAAGTTCGCCCATATACCGGTGGATCTCACGGCGCATAAAGACGGCTCAGCCGATGCTCTGCTGCGAAACGGCACAAGCGTACCCGCAAAGCAGGTATCCCGCATCCCTGTGGACGATACGGGCCGTTTCCTCTGCGCCGCCCGGTTCCCCCTGCCCTCAGGCAAGGAAATGCGTTTGCTGAGCAGCCCTGTATGCAGCTGAAACAGGGATCGACAGTCAGAGCCCTGCCTGACACAGCGCAAAGGAAAGATCATACTGTTCCCACAAGGTGAAAGAAAATGAAGTGCATTTCTGTTCTTATGGCCATCATTCTAATGTTCGGATGCTGCTCCGCCTGCACGCGGAAGGAGGAAGCAAAAGCGATGGAATTCAAGGATATGCTGCGCGAAAGGATACTCGAAGTACTGGATTCCTGGGAGGCAAAGGACCAGTACGCGATCATGTTCCTCATTTATCCGAATGAAAGCTTCGAATACGGCGGTTACAGCAATATCCCCAGGTTCTCCATGCTGTACAAATGCGAGTCGGACATCGGGCATAACCCCGCTCCCGCGCTCCCCTTCTTCATCGCGTCCAACAAAGACGAGGAACGCTGGAGCGCCGCGTTCTGGGACTGTGATGAGGAAGAAGCAATAATAGATTATGGCAGGCCCAACCCCATGGCGGATGCACTGATCCGCTGGTATAAAGACACGGGCGTAAAGGACATAGGTACCGAAGACCGTGATCAGATGTATGATATATTCAGGCGCTACATCGGGAAGGGGCCAAAGGGACTAACGGAACTGCTTAAACTCGCTGCAGAGATCGCCGCGCAGCTGCAGGATGAAGGCATGATCGAAGCGAAGTTCGGGAAAAAGATCCCCATCCTATTGGCGGACCTGGAATTTACCTGGTACATGGTCAAAGCCACGCGCGAAGCAAATCCGAACGGCGAAGCAGATGCATATATCGAAGCATGCCTGCGCAACCGCTGGGTGAGCAAAAGTCAGATACAGTGAGTTTTGAAAAGAGGCTGTGAAGAAAAGCATAGGGCTGTCATCACGGCCTCTTCTCTGTTCCCGCAGTCATGGTTCTTTTATATCCTGCAGAACAGAGGCGCAGGAAGCCTTGCTCTCCGGCGTACAGAGTGCAAAGCCATCCGGGTCCGTCACAGAGCGTTTTATCGCTGACCCTCATCCGTTTCCGCTCTGAGCTTGAGCCCCGTATAATCCGGGACAGCATGCTCGCCGGGTTTCAGGATCAGGAATTCCCTGTCGTTCCACGTTCCTTCGACCATCATCTTGAGAAGGCGCAGGTCGCCGTCCACTTCCCGCAGCGTCCAGCCCTTCGCCTCAGCTTCCTGCCTGGCGCGTTCCAGATTGGCAGAGGAATCATGGATCCCGGAATGGATATATCCCAGAGTCGCGTAGTTCTTTTCCCAGCTGCTCTCGACCTCTATGAGATAATCGGCGTTGTCCTCTCCGAACTTCTCGGCATATTCCAGCCAACGCCGCCTTTTGATATCATCGCTGTTAAAGATGCGCGCACTCTGCTCGATCCATCCGCTGTTGAGCCAGTAAGCGCCTTTTGCTTCGGAAAACTCCTTCAGATATCTCTCCTGGGAGCCCATAAACAGGGCGATACAGTCGTCCGTGCGCGGTATAACGATCGGAATATCCCGGCAGCGGATCCCGGTGACCGCATTTGAGCACAGCCCGTACCCCATCACGATATAATCCGGGCGATACTCCAGTTCCTTTTCATCCATCTGTTTATACAGGTCGTCGATCGCATCGATCAAGCGCCGGCAGAGCTTCTCCGGCGTGTTATGCAGACCGCGCCCCACCCAGGTGATATCGATCTGATTGTCGCTCTGCGCTGCAAGATAGCCAAGGTCCCTCGTCAGTATGCGGCAGGCGATAATATGTATACGCAAAATGATCACCCCAGTCTCCGGATCGTATGAAAAGTATACCACCGGCAATGAGGGAATACAAGAAACAGTCACGCCGGCCCGGATCCCGGAAGCCATGTATGCTGTTACGACAATGAAAAAGAACGCTTCCGCAGCAGGGAGGCGTTCTTTTTCAATCATTTCTCGAGCTTACTTCCGGAAAACATCTGTCATATCAAGCTTTTCCCAGGGCAGATCCAGGTCATCCCGGCCGAAGTGGCCGTAGCTCGAAGTCGCAGTATAGATCGGGCGGCGCAGGCCGAACCTTTCGATGATAGCGGCCGGCCGGAAATCAAACTCATTAGCAACGATCGACGAAAGCTTTTCATCCGGTATCTTGCCTGTCCCGAAGGTATCCACATACACGCTCACGGGCTTTGCCACGCCGATCGCATACGCGATGCCGATCTCACAGCGTGAGGCCATTCCGGCGGCTACAAGGTTTTTTGCAGCGTGGCG
>DBXA01000016.1:54265-57488 GCA_002309235.1 Christensenella sp. UBA1224
CTGTCAGCCAGGGCATCGCCGAGAACAGGGCGGATCACCGCCTCGATCATATCCCTTTCAATGGTCTCATGGGAAACATCCGGCTCATGCTGCGTGGAAAGCACTACGGTGGATGCCCTGCGCGGCATACCCTTTTCGTCGTATTCGATCGTGACTTGCGCCTTTCCGTCCGGGCGGAGATAGCCGATGCTCCCGTCACGGCGCACGGCGGCAAGCCGCTTTGTAAGGGCATGCGCATAGTGGATCGCCGCGGGCATATACTCCTTTGTTTCCGTACAGGCATAACCGAACATCATTCCCTGGTCGCCTGCGCCGATATCGAGAGAGCCCTCACCCCTGGTCTCAAGCGCGTCGTCGACTCCCTGCGCAATATCCGGAGACTGCTTGTCAAGCCGTACAATGATATCGCAGGTGCTGCCGTCAAAGCCCTTATCCGCACTGTCGTAACCGATATCGAGGACCGTCTTCCTGGCGAGCTTCTCGATATCCACATTTGCCCTGGAGGTTATCTCCCCCATGATCAGCATAAACCCGGTAGACGCGCAGGTTTCGCATGCCACGCGGGACATAGGGTCCTGCCCGAGCATCGCATCGAGCACGGCATCCGATACCCTGTCGCAGACCTTATCCGGATGGCCTTCCGTCACCGATTCTGAAGTAAAGATCCTGTTCATACGCATTATTCCTCCTGTCATGTTCTGTATAGCTGATGGCAAAAGAAAAAGCCTCGTTTTCAGCGAGACTTGCGTATCTTTATATACCCAAGCCTCATCTTCCGGCATCTTCCGATACCGCGGGAATTGGCACCTTGCGCTATTACGCCAAGGTTGCCGGGTTTCACAGGGCCCGTCCCTCAACCGCTCTTGATAAGGCATTTTTCTCTTGAATTGTGCGCTGCTTTTCCGGCAGCACGTACTATTATAGCGGCTTAAGACATGCGGTCAAGTTAATTTCCCGTCATTTCGTGTAAAGAACTGAGGTTCTATGCTGCTCTGCATCTTTTTTTCATGGAAGGTATGTGATATAATATACGAAAGCTATTGAATGCTTGAAGGAGGAGTATCTATGGCAGACAAAAAAACGAAGAAGGTCAAACTTTGGGAAGAGTTCAAAGCATTTGCCTTCAAGGGCAACGTCATCGACATGGCCGTCGGCGTTATCATCGGTACCGCCTTCGGAAAGATCGTGACCAGCATCGTAAACGACATCTTCATGCCCATCCTGTCTATGCTGACCGGCGGCGTGAACCTGTCCGGCATGTTCCTTTCTCTGGACTTTGCGGAGAAAGCCAAAGATGGTTATGTACCGTATGCATCCGCTGCGGCCGCGAATGAAGCTGGCGTAGGCACGCTCAATTACGGCGCATTCATCCAGAACGTGATCGACTTCTTGCTGATCGCGCTGTGCATCTTCCTCTTCATCAAACTCATCGGCAAGTTCCGCAAGAAGGAAGAAGAAGCGCCTAAGCCCGCCCCGAATCTCTGCCCCTACTGCAAAACGGAGATCCCTGTCGGCGCTACCCGCTGCCCGCACTGCACCAGCGAGCTGAAATCTTGACGACGCATACCCGCAGGCGGCTCAAAAGGCCGCCTGCTTTTATCTTTACGGAAAAGGTGACAAAACATGCAAAACAAATGGGATAACCGCTTCATGGAGATGGCGCGCCTCGTCGCTTCATGGGCCAGTTGTTATCAGTCAGAGCGCAAGATAGGCTGTGTCATCGTGAAAAACAAGCGCATGATGACGACCGGCTACAACGGAGCGCCTTCCGGCGTCAAGACCTGCGTTGAGAGAGGCGAATGCCTGCGGAGGAAGCTTGGCATCCCATCCGGCACAAGGCAGGAAATGTGCTACGCCACCCATGCGGAGCAGAATGCCATCATACAGGCGGCAAGGCTTGGCATAGCGATCGAAGGCGCCACGCTGTACTGCACACACCAGCCCTGCGCTGTCTGCGCAAAGATGATCATAAATGCCGGCATATCCCGCATCGTATACGAGCAGGGCTATCCGGACAATTTCTCGCTGGAGCTCCTGAACGAAGCCGGGATAGAGCTTGTCAAATACGAACCCTGAGGAACCTTGCCCCGAAAAAGCAAGTCATAAATACAAGCGTCCTCAGCGCCGCAATCTGAAATACGGGAGACAGGTAAAGTGATCGATACACAAAAGGTATACCAGGTACTGTGCCGGAATATCGGCCGTGCTGTTGTTGGCAAGGAAAACGTCATCGAAAAGCTGCTCATAGCACTCATATGCAAGGGCCATGTATTGATAGAGGATGTACCGGGCGTCGGAAAGACTACGCTCGCCTCCGCGCTCGCGAGATCGCTGGACTGCTCTTTCAAGCGCATCCAGTTCACCCCCGATATCACGCCAAGCGATGTGACAGGGTTTTCCATCGTCAACTTCAAGACGGGAGAGCTTGAATACAAGCCCGGCGCCGTCATGAGCCAGATCGTGCTGGCGGATGAGATCAACCGCACCTCTCCCAAGACGCAATCCGCTCTTTTAGAGGTCATGGAGGAAAGGCAGACGACAGTCGACGGCATCACTTATGCCATGCCGCAGCCTTTTATCGTGCTTGCGACGCAAAACCCTGTCGATTTCGTCGGAACATACCCCCTGCCGGAAGCACAGTTGGACCGTTTCTTCATAAAAGTCCCGATCGGTTACCCGACAGCCGATGAGGAGGCGGATATCCTGGCACGATACACGGCCGGCAGCGTGCCTCTCGAAGACGTTCGTCCCATCTGTACGGCCAATGATGTTCTTCTCCTGCAGGAACAGCTGTCCGAGATACATGCTTCCAAGGAGATGCGCGCCTACATCTCCATGATCGCGGCAGCATCCCGCAGGCACAGCGCGCTGCAGCTGGGCATCTCCACGCGCGGGGCTATCTTCCTGCTGCGTGCCGCCCAGGCATGTGCCATGATAGACGGCCGTGATTACGTAAAGCCGGAAGATATCCAGGAAATGGCCGACAGTGTTTTGGCGCACAGGATCGTTCTGAGCCCTGAATCGAGGCTGCGCAATATGTCGCCGGAAAAGGTGATCGAAAACGTCATCGCCGGCGTCAAGGTCCCGGTGAGGCTGCCGTGACCTTCCGTCTCCTGGTACTCGGGGCAGGCTTTATCGCCTTTCTGGCATCTGCTCTTTCCACCGGTGTTCCGGTCTACTACGCGCTTGCCGCCGCGACAGGCGCTGTTATGATCCTTTCTTT
>DBXA01000016.1:57542-58759 GCA_002309235.1 Christensenella sp. UBA1224
TACGCGGTTCGGACGTAAGCATCAGGTTGACCGTCCGGCATGCCTGTCCGCTCCCGATCGGCCCGGTGACGATCCGGCTGAATACGCCCACGGGCCTGGGAACCATGGAGATAGAATGCCCTCCCTTCAAGACAGTGAACGATCTCTACAAAGCGGATTGCCCGCACAGAGGCGTTTATTCCATCGGTGCCGAGTCCGCTCTGTGCACAGATCTGTTCGGGCTCTTTTCCCTGCGGGTAAAGCTGCCGGAAAGCATAAGGGCGATCGAGGTATCACCCGTGGTCAGACCGGGTACCGCCATGGTACTTTCCTCCGGTGATACGGGGCCGGAAGCACCAAACCGTTCCTCGGAGGATGACGCATCCCCTTCCGGTCTTCGCGAATGGCGGGATGGGGACGAGCTCAAAAGAGTACACTGGAAGATGAGCCTGCGCAGGCAGCAACTGCAGGTCAGGACATATGAAGAATCCGCCAAACCGGATTTCCTGATCTGGCTGGACCTGACTCCCATCACCGCGCTGCGCGCAAGGAGGCTTGCGATAGAAGACGCCATGTGCGAATCCGCCGCCTCCGCAGCGTTCACGCAGCTGGGCGAGGGCTATCCCGTCCGCATGCCGCTCGGGAGCTCCGCGCCGGTGGAATGCACGGGCCGTTCCGCAGCGGATTTCGGCCCGTTCTTAAAAGCGCTCACAACCGTCAGCTTTGATTCCTCCTATCCCTTCGAGCAGACGCTCGCGGTCGAAATGCGCCGCATGCAGCGCACGGGAGGGGCCGTCATCATTACCGGCAGACTCACCACGCGGGTGGCGGATATCGCCATACAGATGAGGCGCAGCGGTCTGAAGCTTCGCATAGAATGGATCAACGAAGCAGCAGGCCGCGAAGGCAGCGAGCTGATGGCAAGACTTTCCGTTTACGGGATAGACGTCCACAGGATCGACCCCTATGCAGATCTTATATAAACACGAAAGGCCCGTAATGAAGCAGAACACCGCTAAAAACAGAACACTCACCGCTTTAGCCGACCGGCTCGGTTCAGCCGTCTGCGCATCTTTCCTCGCAGGCGCCCTGGCCTTTGTGTTCATGTCCTCCTTTAAGGCAGGCGTCTCCATGCCGTTTTCAGCCGCATGCGCGGGAGCTGCCTGTTTTCTCCTGGCATTCGCATGCTCATCCGGTTATCTTACCGCAGGAACATTGCTGGCGGCAGCCGCTGCTGT
>DBXA01000016.1:58836-60453 GCA_002309235.1 Christensenella sp. UBA1224
CCGAGCATTCGATCTATGCCAATGTCCTCACAGCCGTCATACTTGGCAGCGTATGCTATGCCTTTTCCCGCATGCAGGGCGGGGTCTATCCATCCCTCGCCCTTACGCTCGTGATCAATCTCGAAGCATGGTATGCGAGCGAGACCTTCCTCCCGGGCTGTATGCTGGCGGCGCTTGCCGCCCTCGCTGCCCTGTTCGCGCGAAGTCTGAACCCGGAGATCCGCTGGAGAAAGGTTCTGCCCGCTGCGCTCATAGCCGCGATCATAGCAACGGCGGCGGTCCCGCCCGCAGGCACAGTATGGCAGCCCATGGCAGATGCCGCCCGGAAGGTGCGCGAGATCGTGGATGCCTATTTTCGCTTTAATACTCCGCGTACCGGCTATACCGTCGCCATGGACGGCTATCAGCCTATGGGAGACCGTCTCGGAGGTCCTGCATCGCCTTCGGCGGAAGACGTCATGGCTGTCGAGACCGATATCTCCCTTCTCCTGCGCGGTTCCATCAAGAGCACCTACCTCGGCTACGGCTGGACCGATGATTCCGTCAACAACCGTTACCTTTACATATCCCCTGCTTCCGCATCCTTCAGATCAGCGCTGTTCGGCTCCTCCGTATACAACGGCATACAGACTGCCGGGGCATTTTCGGATGCCGATATCCGCGTAGTATTCCTGAATGAAGGCTCCTCCTCACTTTTCGTGCCGGATATCCTTTCGGAGCTTACCGCTCCATTGGAACTGGCTGTCTATTTCAACGATACAGGTGAAGTGTTCCTCACAAGGGATGTGACAGCCGGAGATACCTACAGCGCTTCAGGCCTTTCCCCTATCCACGGAGAAGCATTGGAAAACCTTATCATGAGCATGTCCGAAGCTGCAGACCCGCGTTACGAAGCCATCAGGTCAAAGTATACCACCCTTCCCGAAGGCATAGAGCGCGGGGTATATACCCTCACGCGGGAGGTCGTATCCGGCAGCCAGACGCCATACAGGGCAGCGACGGCTATTTGTGAGCACCTGAAAAACAATTACAGATACGATCTGAACGTGCCCTATCCGCCCTACGGGAGCGACTTTGTTTCCTATTTCCTGCTCAATACAAAAGTGGGCTACTGTACCTATTTCGCATCTGCCATGGCAGTCATGTGCCGCATGGTGGGCCTTCCCACGCGGTATGTCGAAGGCTACCTGGTGCGCGCGGATGAGAGCGGCGTGACCACCGTCACCGGCGAAAGCGCTCACGCCTGGGTAGAGGTATATTTCCGCGGTGCCGGGTGGATCGCCTTCGATCCCACCGCAGGCCTGCCCGGGAGCGCGCCGGGGAACGGCTCCGGAGATACATCTTCCAACGATCCAGGCCAGGAGCCTGCACCGGACCCGACTCCCGAACCCACACCTGAGCCAACGCCTTCCCCGGAGCCGGATGATAACCCTTCAGATGAGCCTTCCCCAGGCCCGCAAGACCCGGATACGCCCGAAGCCACTCCCACCCCTGAACCGGATGAAAGTCCGGAGGATGATAACGGAGACGGGTTCCCCGAACCGACTTCGGAACCGAATCAAGCGCTCGGAAATCCTTCCGGGGATAATGAGCCTTTCCCATGGGTGATACTCACAG
>DBXA01000016.1:60495-67164 GCA_002309235.1 Christensenella sp. UBA1224
CTACCAGGCCTGTCAACCTCGTAAAAGCGGAAAAGACAGATGAAGGCAAGCTTATGATATGGTACAGGTGCGTACTCGATGCTCTGGAATGCACAGGTCTCGCGCCTCGTACGGGAGAGACTCCCGCGGCCGCCGCCGAAAGGCTGGTCGCGGAGGATGCGAGCTGGGAACCATACCTCCTGCTCGCGGAAATAACCGCCGCATGCCGCTACAGCGAGAGTGACCCGAACATACACGCCCTTTCCGCCGCGCGAAGAGCATATGACTGCGTGCTGGAGCACATGGACCTGAAAGCACGGGCAAAATGGTTCCTGCGGCGCATGGCGAGAGGCATAGGCGATTGGCGCAGGATACCTTCATAAAACGAGGGTCAGGCAGACCGATCAGACAGCGCAAGGTACGAGAGGTAAAAATGAATCCATACCCGGTCGACTATCATATCCACTATTACCTCGACAGCTGCGCCGGCCCGGATATGACATGCGAAAACATCGGAAAAGAAGCCGGCAAACTGGGTCTCAAAGAGATCGGCATCGTCAAGCACTGTTCCGAAACGCTGCCCGGCGGGAAGGACTTTGTCTCCTGGCACCTGCTCAGGGAAGATGATTTCCAAACCTTTATACGGGAGGTACGTGCCTTTTCCGAGACTTCCTCTATCCCCGTATACGCCGGTGTGGAATCAGAGCTCGTCAGTGAGGACGGTACGATAGCCGTCACAGGCTCCCATTACGAGGCGATCGATCACATCATGCTCAGCGTACACTACATGCCGCTCATGGAATGCATCGGCTATCAGCCCCTCATCCACCCGCGGGCACAAAGGAATAGGATCGCTGACGACAGATCGCTTACAGCAGAATACGATAAATGGAAAGAGGCGGCGTCCCGGGCAGGTACCGCTGCCATCATCGAAGGGCTCGTCAGAGGGTACATGAACGCGATCAGGCGGAACAAGAAGATATGCGCATGCTCCCACATGTACGATGGCCTCCTGCCGATACGCGATTACGATGTTCCATGCGACGATCTCCCGGAATCGGATCTCATCGCGATCTTCGAACCGCTCATGCGCCTTATGGCGCAGGAAGGCGTCCTGTGGGAGCTTCTGCCCGAAAAGATCGTACACCCGGCGATACTGCGCAGGGCGGATGAATCAGGCGTACGGTTCATAGCCGCAACGGATGCCCACAGCATCACCGGCGGCTGGGGAAACCTGTCAGATCACTGGCAGGCCGAGGATTTCCTGGCAGGCTTCGGCTTGCATACGGGAAAAATGCGCGAAGATATCTTCTCCGGAATACGCCCCTTTAGAATGCCATAAGATATTCCCGCTCTTTCACGAAGAAGCGTTTTTCTTCCACAAACAAACATAATCCATACCAGCCGCTCCATGCCATACAACCGGTCCCCGAAATGGATATTTCAGGCGAAAAGGACCGGCACCAGGAAAAAGCCGAGCATATTGTTGGCAAAATGCGGAATGAAGCTGATCAGGCAGTTGCCGGTTTTACGATACAGTATCGCAAAAAGGATCGCATCGATAAAGATGCCGCCAAGGTCCCACGCAACGATCCCGGCGCTTCCTGCGGCATAATGTGCTGCTGCAAAGAGCACGGCTCCGGCAGCAGCTGCCGGCCAGAATGAGAAGCGCTTCATGCCCTTGCCCACAAAGAACGCGCGGAATTCGATCTCTTCCCCAAGAACGGAAACGATCTGATTAAACAGCAAAAGGGGAAGCTGATCAAGGCCGGGCACATTGATCCGCCCCAGCACATGATCTATATAGGCGCTGCCGAACACTGCCTTGCTCAGAAGCATTTCCGCAGGGGATAACAAGAGCATGAAAAGGATCAGGGGAATGACCCACGGCTTTTTCAGATCTGACAGGAAACGTTTGAAACTGAGCCCCGATTCGGGATCGGGAGTTTTTTCTATCCCCTCGATCGTGAAGAAGCACGCAAGTCCCGCGATGTGGATCGCAGCGGCAGCGATAACGGAAGATGTTGCTGCTTTGACTGCGACCGCGGCGGTCATGACAGCCATTCCGATGATCGTGATGATGACGCTTTTGTTGTTTTTATCAACCGTTTTCATTGCTCTCCTCCTGTTCCGCGGCAAGCACCGCCCCGTTCCAGGTGCGCTCAAGATGCTCCGCGATCAGCTTTTCGTCGAATTCCAGATGGTTGTTGGCAATAATGCTCGCATATCCATGGGCAAACAGTGCAACTGTGATGAATATGTTCCTGGTTTTTTCCATGCTGAGCCCCGCTCCTTCCCGCATGGCCGCAAGGATCGGTACCAGTTCCTCGGAATCCACCATTTCCAGCAAACTGTTCTCCTTCGTGTATCCGGACTGAAACAGAAAGTGGAAAAGCTGCGGTTCTTCCACGGCAAAGCGGATATAATTCATCCCGATTCCCAGGATCGGATCCTGTCCGGGCGGAACGTTCATCATGTACTGCGAGTGCAGATGATCGACCTGCCTGTAAGCAGCTTTCTTCAGACTGTCGATCGTCGAAAAATGATACATCACCGGCTGCGTGGAGCAGCGGAGCTGCCCGGAGACCGTCCTGGCATTGATATTCTCGAACCCGCTTTGACGGACTACCTCAACGGCCGCATTGATGATCATGTCTTCTGTGACCCTTGCTTTGGGCGGCATATACAGGGCCTCCTATTTATAACATTCGTTATATAACATATATTATTATACAGCATTTTCTGTATTTTTGTCAACAGCAGCCTGTCATGGATCTGCTCCATGCTGTTGCTTACGTTCCGTTGCAAAAGCATATTCGCGGCCGCAAAAAAGCGCCTCTGAAGAGACGCCCGAACATAATTCCATACTCGTGCTATTTCACTTCAGCCGGACATACTTCCCTCCATCGCGCCTGAAGATGCCCTCGCTGATCATATCCCGGCGTATGGTGCAGTAATCCGCATAGATGGGAGAAATGATCTCGTTGACTTCTTTTTCCTCATACACCCTTCCCAGTTCAAAATACTCGGCGATCATTTCGTAACAGATCAGCTTCTTTTTGCGCTGAACCGGGATGGCGCGCAGCTTGCCGTATTCGAAGGAAGCCTTGATGACCTTCCTGCGATACGCTTCTTCCCTCTTTTGCTGTTCATCAAATTGTTCCGGCTCCGAAACCACCAGGTCGTAAACGGATCTTTCAAGCACATCGCTGTTCAGGGAATAGACCGTGTAATACTGTTCCTTGCGGGAAACAACGAGCCCTGCTTCCTCCAGCTTTTTCATGTGGAATGAAACCGTGGATGGAGTTATCTCCAGCCGTTCGGCAAGCAGCTCCGTGTACATTTCCCCTTGGGTCAGTGATTGGATGATGCGCAGGCGGGATGTATCCGAAAGGCATTTGAAGAGCCTGAGCGCGTTTTCCTGCGTCATGCTTTTACCTCCCGAAAACGGGCAATTACATCCCTTAGCGCTGCAAGTTTGGTTTCCTCTACGGCCGCAGCACTGATATCGTCATGCTTGTTCGCTTCTTCAAGCGAGGCGCTCCAGCTTGTGCGGAACCGCTCCAGCTGCGCCGCAATGGCATTCACCCCCGCGCCGGATCTGTCCATAAGCGTCCGGCTCACGGTCCTGCAGACATCGTAGATATTCGTGCGCACCTTTGCAAAATTGGCGTCATCATTTCGACCCTCTGCCGTAAGCGCTGCGATCTCCGCTCTGCCTTCCTCAACCCTGGTATCCAGATAAGCAATAAATCCTTTCATTCCGATCCCCTCCCGTGTAATTTGATTTTATATTCATCAAATCAATATTACCACGGGCAGGCAGGGCTGTCAATATCCATTTTGATATATATCAAAATAATTTCATCTTCGTTCCCATGCAGGACCGCACTGGCACTTGCCTGCAGCCGGTAAAGTCATATACGGTGATCGTGATCCGGTCCTTGCCGGACTGCAGACGACTGTTTTCAGTTTTTCAGTCACTGGCTTCGGTACACCGCCGTGATCGATCTCACGGTGCATGCGCCGGTCTGTGATGTCCGGCGCATAACACTGTTCCTCCATGGATCGGTGTATCAGCGGGATCCTTACAAGCCCATCATTTACAAATATTTATCTGATGACTTCAAACGTTCATGTATCTTATACACAGATCCCGTTTGTATCTGTTCATGGTCAGCACTCCACCTTATTTACCTGTTCTCTTCCAGGATTCGCAGCCCCTCCGCCAGATCCTCTCCAAGGATCTCCTGGATCTTCTGAAAATCGTATTGCCGATGCAGTCTGTCGAGGACGGCGGCAAGTTCTTTTTTGCCGTGTTTGCGGATAAACAGCGCCATAGCTTTGACAGCGTTCACGTCCGGGGTTTCATAGAAACCCTTCCTGCAGCCAGGGAGAAACGCACACTCCCAGCATCCATCCAGACCTTCCCCCTTGCAGCAAACAGCATTCGGACATACGCCGCCCGGGGAACAGGTCGCATAGGAGCATGTATTGTATGCCGTCCTGCAACCCCCGCACCAGTCCTTCAGGAAGCAGTGGTCGCAGGACAGGCCGCAGTACGCAGCGGGATCGACGCCTTTCCTTGCCATCCGGCACAGCTTGTTCTTGATGCGGCACATGGCCTCAATATGCATGATCCAATGCCGGCTGAACGGCATCCGGATCAACCCCTGAACATCCTTCCCGCACCAATAATCGATCAGCCAGAAGGCGTTTTCATCTTCGCTCACACATTTGCTGTCAATCAGCCTGACCTTGTCCGCGTCTGTGAACTTCCGCTTCAGATCCCTAAATTCCAGGCTGCCGAGAAGTGTATTTGTCGCCTCCATTACCGCTTTGCAGTATCCGAACAGCCCCTTAATATCCAGTCGTTCCGAAAAAGAAGCGATCTTTTCACCCTGCAGCTCGTTGCCCGTTGTGATGATCGGGCTTTTTGTCTTTTCAAGCCAGCCGCCCGAAAACAACACCTGGCTGTTCTGCCGGATCAATGTCTGGGCAACAATATCCTCGATCCGGAATATATGCCACATGGAATAAGCAAGGGTCTTGCTGTGATACCCCTCGGCCCCGGCAAATGGCATCTGACTGAAGGCTTCCGCCGGATATGTATTTACAATGGAAGTGATCTGCCCGAACAGATCGCTTCTCAGATCGATAAGGACATCGATACCTTCCCGGAAGCTTGCTCCTTTTCCGATCAGGGACTGCATCTTCCTGTTTTTTTCCGACCAGTCTTTGTTCATGTTTGACTTTCCTCCTGTGCTCACAGATAACGTCATGACGGATGGCTGACTCCCGTGCATGCGGGATCCTTCATATTCTTTTAAGGCTTCCTCATCTTTCAAAGCTTATTTCCTGTTTTTCAGCATCGACCTCCGCTTTGACTCCGAACGGAATGATGCAGCGGGGTGTCGCGTGTCCGATATTGATGTTGAAAACGATCGGAAGATCCGGCTTGGCGATGGTTTCGATGAGGATCCTCCTGTATTCTTCGGCATAGGTCTCATCCATGGGTTTGCCGACCAGCACGCCTGCGGCAGCATCGAATACTCCTGCCTCCTTAAGATATAGAAGTGTCTGACGGTACTTTTCCGGTGTTGGTTTTTCTTCGCTGGACTCAAGGAGAAGGATACGTCCCTTCCATTCATCCCGATCGGGAAACAAGCGGTATTTCTCGCACAGCACCGGCATAAACGCATATCTCTCGCCGTTCCAGATATCATACATACTGTCGATGCAGCCGCCAAGTATCTCCCCGGAAAATACAGGTGATCCCTGCAGCAGCTCGTAGCCGTGATCGGGATGAGAGATCCTTTCCGTTCCGACCTGATCCGGGGTAAAGCTTTTTCTTTCTTCATACCATATGCCGCTTGGCGTGATCTTGCCGATCGTTCCCGTTGATATGAGTTCCTCAAAATATCGTTTGGTGTACGGCAGCATCTGAGGGCTCAGTTCGCACAGATCGGCCAGGAAGGATTGCCCGTAAAAAGTCTTAAGTCCGACCTTGTGCAGCATAAAATGATTGATAGTGGTATCGGAGAACCCGAGGAACACCTTGTCACATACAGCATCCCGCAGCTCCCCCTTCTCAAAGAGATACGGCAATAGCCTGAAGGTATCATCACCGCCGATCGCGCAGAGGATCATGTCGATTTCCGGATCACAGAAGGCTTGCAGCAGGTCCTGCGCCCTTTCTTCAGGATGTTCCCTGACATGATCCAGGCCGCGCAGTGCATTTGGCATAAACTTTACGGAAAGCCCGTACTCCTCGAGCCTGCGGATCCCGATATCCAATTCGTGTTTGATAAACGGCTCACCCAGTATACCGCTGGATAGGCTTACGATCCCGACTGTCCTGATCGCGTTCATGGTCCCGCGCCTCCTCTGTCTTTCCTTTATCGTTTCCCCACCCTGCATCATCTCGTATTCAACATCGCGTACACAAAGGTATCCTTCCAGACAGGCTGACCTTCCTCGTCCCGATGGAAAAAAATATTTTTGCGAAAGTGCGCTTCTCTTTGCATGCCTGCTTTTTCCATAAGCCGCCAAGAGGCAGTATTGCGCGGGTCGCATTCCGCGTAAATGCGATGCACGCCGCTTCAGAATGCCTCCGCGATCACCGCCTTCAGCGCTTCGCAGGCATAGCCTTTTCGCTGATGATCCCTGTTGATGATATATCCGACTTCT
>DBXA01000016.1:67246-68206 GCA_002309235.1 Christensenella sp. UBA1224
GGCCGTTTTCACAGGTTATGCCCGGATAACCCTCGAATACATCGTCCCGCAGCTGGGACAGGAATTCATACAGGTCGTCATAATCCGATTCCCGGAACGCTCGTAAGATGAGCCTCTCTGTGACGATCTCTTCTGTCATTTTCCCGCACCTGCGTTCACCTGGCGGATGTATTCTTCTTTGGGGATCATGGGCGTTTCCAAAGCCGCGACGGTTTCCGGTGACAGTGTCAATGCTGCGGCATATTCTTCTCCTGCGGATTCGAACTTCTGAAGCAGCGGATCGGCGACGATGGCGGCTTCAGGCACGTTCAAAAGCGGCGTTTCCGGCACGCAGACCATATCAGGCCCGCAGAAGCAGACCTCGCACGTCTTTTTCAGCCCGTCAAAATTGCCATCCCAGTTCGGGAAGCCGCAGCCGCAGATCACCAGCGTATGGATACGGGAAAAATCCGCCAGATCCTCATGCCGCACCGTCCCGTCTTCTTCCATACGCATAGCCATCTTTACCAGCGGGATCGTGCGGTCAAGCACAGCCTTCAGCTGGGAGGGCATGGCGTAACAATAAAGCGGGAAGCTCCATATGATCACATCCGCATCGCGGTACAGATCGAGGATCGCGTTCTGGTCATCCCGGATCACGCAATGCCCGTCCATCTTCTGCCAGCAGCCAAAGCAGCCTTTGCAGGGCGCGATCTGCTTTTCCCGAACATGAACGATGTTTATCTCATGTTCCCCTTTCCTGTTCAGGCCCTTCAGAAATGCCTCCGTCAGGCGGAAAGTATCGCTCTTTTTCTTGGGACTTCCGTTCAAAACAAGGATCTTCATGCTTTCACTCTCCTCCGTATGATCCTCTTTTCGTTTTCAAAAACTCGATCTTCCCTTTTGCTTCCCGCGCGGTGGCGGTGATCGTGTATGGCCCCGTTTTGGGGATCTTCACATAGAAGTCCGCCTCGTCCCCGG
>DBXA01000124.1:0-8026 GCA_002309235.1 Christensenella sp. UBA1224
CGTTTCGCCTGTCTCGCTCTTGTCGGATTCTCCCGCCATGACGCCGTTTACGCGTGTATAGTATACGCTGTCCAGGCGATAGCTGTACTCCGTAATATCCTTCACGTATACGGCAATAAAGAGAGCTTCGTCTTCCGGATCCGTAAAGTCATTTGTGAGAACACTCAGTTCTTCCGAGAGGACATAGCCTTCCAGGGAGGGTTCCGGCGCTTCAAGAGTAAGGGAAGCTTCCGTCGTCTTCACCGTTTCGCCTGTCTCGCTCTTGTCGGGTTCTTCCGCCATGACGCCGTTCGCACGGGTGTAGTATACGCTGTCCAGGCGATAGCTGTAGGTTGCCGGGACAGCCGGTTCCGGTTCGGCTGTCTTTTTGAACAGCATCGTCACGCCGTCATCCTCGCAGGCGAGCATTCCTTCCGAAAGGGTATATACCTTGCCCGTATCGGCTTTCAGCACGCCATCGGCGAATTCATAGCTCTTGCCGACGCTGTCGACCGTTATACGATCTTCGGTGATGACGACAGTCATCTTCATCTTTCTTTCCGCGGCATCCACCTTTATATTACCGGATGTGATAGAATCCAGCGACCATGTGCCCAGGAATTCCCGCAGGGATTTGCTTTCATCGGGCTCCTGCGCATCATCTCGGGCAAAGCTCAGCTCTATCCCATCTCCGGAAGCGACCAGAAGTCCCTCCGCATACGAGCAGACAACAGGCTCTGAACCCTGCATCGCCAGGGTAACGCCGTCTTCCGTCTGTTCCCACGTACCGGATACATCCTGTCCCATGGATACCATCTGCACGGAACCGTCATCGAACAGTTCCATCGTTATCTCCATGCCGGCGTCACCCGGGTCATAAGCGGTCCCGCCCTGTGTAAAGGTGACAAGATGCCATGCCCCGGTAAAGTCTTCCTCCGCCACAGCAGAGGCCGCGCAGAGTACCAACAATAACGACAATAGGAGCGCTGTCAGTTTTTTCATGTGTATTCCGCCTCCCCTTCCGGTCACTTATCGCCTTTTGCGATGCAGATATCTCTTACCGCCTGCCGGTAGAACTCAATTTCCGCCGCGATCGACGCTTTTTCATTCCCGGCATTTTCTTCACGCAGTTTTTCAATAAGGATCAGATTGCGGCTGTACGCAGCAGCCAGCGGGAGAAGGGCTCCTTCCTCCGCCTCCTCATACTGTTCCGCAAAGATCCTCTCGTATTCCGCCTGCCATGCGGCACGGGCTTCTTCCACCGCTCCAAGGCTCCTCGATTCCAGGTACAGCTTCCTGTGGGCGAAGCATTCCGTTACGGCTCCATCTTCCCCTGCCTCGCAGTGTTCGGGCAGCGTGCCGTTCAAAACATCCCAATCCAACTTTGCGGCTTCGATCGTCTGAGGGTAAGCGATACCCGTCACCTCAAAGCCTTTCGCGCCTTGATACGCTTCCACCGCGCGAAGAGTCAGCTGGCCGAATATACCATCCGCCTTGCCCTTGAGATAGCCGAGGTCCCTGAGTATCGTCTGAAGCTCTCTGACCTTCTCGTTCTTATCGTTGGATAAGCGCAGTATCCCTTCCGGCTCATAGGAACGGGTTTCCTGCTTCCCGCAAAGGGAACAGATCCTCTTTTCGGTGCCGTTGGAATGATCGGTAGCCGGTATATCTGTCTCCCAATCACTGAAGTCATGCCTGCCGTAGTCCATGACCTCTTTCTTCTTCTCACCGCAGATGGAACAGTAGCCCGTCCGCTCGCCCTTGTGCAGGCAGTCCGGCTCCTTGACGACATTCCACACCCAGTTGTGATACATCGGCGAGGCCAGCGCTACACATGAGAGCACATGGCCGCAGTTTTTGCAGACCTCGTCATAATAACCGTTCGAAACACAGGTGGGTTTCGTATGCCATACGTTGTATTTGTATTTCTGATCACAGGGGCAGGGACCGCCCGCAAGACCGTTCGTTGTGACAAATACGAGCATGACCAAGAGCAGCGCCGCGATAACCTTTTTCACAGATATTCCCCCTTTTTGATCCCAATCTATTCAGCTAAATAAAATTTTAACACTTCCTATAATATGTGTCAATCGGCCCGGTCCCTGCTCACACACACCAATTCCGCCCAGGCAGGCTGAAAACCCGCCCGCAGGGCCACCCTCTGCGAGGCAATGTGGGACATAGCCGTACCGTAGAAGGGAAGTCTGCCTTCCTTCAGCACTTTGTCCGCCAGAAGGCTCACGAGCAAAGCGCCTGTATGCCTGCCCCGTGCCTCCGCGAGCACATTGATGCCGATCTGCATCATATAAGGGCTGTCCTCGCTGGCTCCCGCCATCCCAAGTATCCGGGGACCGGCCGAGGCGGATATGCCTATTGCATCCGGTGCCTCCGGGCAGAAGCCGAAGGCCTCGTCAAAGCGGCTGTCTCCGCGAAAAGCCTCTATTTCAGCGCCGGAATACATGCGCACGGAGATCCCTTCCGGTATGGACGTATCTCCCTGCCTTTCCCGAATGAAAAATGGATGGGCTTCCCGTATACGCGCGCCAAACCCCTCCAGAAGGGAAGATAAGCCAAAGAGGCCCTGCGCGTCCATGAACCAGCGGGCGTCCTCCCTCAAATACTTTTCGCGGCAGGCGCTTACGATATCCCCGCGCCCGGTGAACAGCAGCTTTTCATTCACGGCCGCCACCTTGAGGGGCAGAGCCTCCGGCTCCCGAAAGCGCCTTCTGCCTTCCCGCGGCTCATAGAGGGTAAACACGTTTCCTCCCGTAAGGATATCTTTCGCGTCGCAGCAATAATCCAACGCCAGCTGCCTGACCAGCATCTCGTTCACTGCCTGTTCCCTCCCTGCTGCCGGGAATTATACATGTCGCTGTCTGCCTGATAGTACAGCTCGTCATAGGAATTTGCGAATCTCCTCGACAAGGCGGAGCCGAAATAGACCCTGACATGGGCATCCTTCATCCTCGTATCCAGATCGATCCTCCGCCTGACACCCGCTATGAACGCATTGACCTCAGACCGGTCCGTCGTACCGTCCAGGAGAACGGCAAACTCGTTCATGCCCATCCTTGCCGTTATATCATCGTCATCCGCAGCATCCTTCAGGTATGCTGCCAGACGGCCGGCAATATCCTCACTGCTCTCATAGCCGAAGTTTTCATCCATCTGTGTAGTATCCATATCGCACAGTACAAGCGCGCAGGAGCCGAGCATCATCCTTTCATCCATGAGAAGCCTAGCCCGGCTGCCGCGGATAAGGCCTGTCTTGGCGTCGATCGCCTCGTCCTGCGTGTTTTCCTCCTCTTTTTCAGAGAGGACGGCGATCATGCGGTAAGGTCTCCCGTAATCATCCGACAGGGCCTTCATACTGAATACGCAGTCCACCTGCTCCCCGTTCTCGCGCTTCATGATGATATCCGTACGTCCTCTTTCAGCACCCCGGCGGGCCTGCTCGATCAGATGCGCTATCTTCTGCGCATCCTCATCGGTGTGGACCCCGGCGTGAACGGCACCGTAGGGAAAATCCGTAAGAACAGGGTCCCTCCCGAATTTCGACATAAAACTGCCGTACATGTTCGTCCTGCCCGTATACAGGTTGACATCCAGCACCAGTACGCCGGGGTTCTCCGTCAGCAGGCAGAGGCATTCGCGGGAAGCCCTCGTATTCTGATCTGCAAGCCGGAGACGTTCATCCGATGTCTTGATATCGCGGGTGATGAAAACGACGAGCAAGATCATGATCACCGCAGACACACCAAAGAGAAGCCATATCCGCAAAGCGGCAAAATGCATAGCGTAGGCGTATTCCATCGCTTCGGCGCGGTAGATGACGCGCCAGTCGTTGATGCCCAGGGATGTCACAGCCCCGTACCAAACGGTATTGCGTATCTTATACTCTGCATAGCCG
Organism: Christensenella sp. UBA1224; assembly: GCA_002309235.1. GTDB lineage: Bacteria > Bacillota > Clostridia > Christensenellales > Aristaeellaceae > UBA1224. The sequence continues at coordinate 3,890 of DBXA01000124.1, forward strand.
GTTTCTCCGGTCCTCAGCAGTTCCCGGAGCTGTTCTGCAGCTTTCTTGTTGCCGGCGCCTTCACTTTCGATGATCTCTATAAGACTCTTATCCCTTTCGACAAGATCGTTCATAAACACGGGGGTCCCGCTGCTGTCGCAGATGCCTATCACATCCTCCATGAACATATCGGTGCTGAATATGGCATCTATGAACCTATCCGGGTCTCTGACGGCTGCAAGTGCGTTCACACCATCCCGGCAAGCCATGACAAACATGCCGTCATCGTTGAAGCCGGCGTACCTGTTTCCCTCAAATTCCGGCACATCATCCCCGGAGACGAGGGTTATCCCTCCGGGCAATTCAACGTCAGATCTTTCGTGAACGCCGAGTATCATCAGTTTTTCAAGAAAATCCCACTCTTCCTCGATGATCTCGTAGAGCGAAGCGCGTTTTTTGTTCAGGTCGGACATGAGCCGGCTTTTCCCGCCTTTGTCCAGTAGTACAGATACGGATTTCATGCCGTTCACGAACGCGATCACGAGAATGATAAAGCTCAGTACGGCCGCAATAAAGCTGGAAGATGCATTCAATTTGGGGAACACCGTGTTTTTCTTTCTTGCCTTCACGCATTACCCTCCCTGGAGGGATCAGACGCAGATGCCGGACAGACCGCGGCACTCTGCCTGTATACCGATCCTTCTATATAATATGATAGCAGACTGATCCATCGCGGTCAATCTCACCGCCCGGGGATTGTTAAATTCATATACATGTCCGTTATTCTATTGACGGGTAAATAGTTATGGCTTAAACTATTTATCAGCAAACTATTAATGCTCAAACAGTTTATTCACAAACTGTTATATGCCGCTTAAACTCATGTGTCCATAGCGGTATAGAAAGGGAGGTGTCAGGGATGGATCCCGGAAGGGGGAATATCATACCCGAGCTTCGGGAGCTTGAAAACGTGATCCGGAGGTTCTGCGATGTGAGCATGCGCTCATTGGAAGGAGAACAGCCTACACACCTGCAGTACTGGATCATAGGTTATCTCGAAAAGAACGAAGGGGAAGCGGTCTTCCAGCGCGATATCGAAAAGCAATTCAAGATGTCGCCTTCCGCAACGAGTACTCTGTTAAAGCTGATGGAATCCCGCGGACTTATCACCCGAAAGAGCGTACCGGGAGATGCAAGGCTCAAAAAGCTGACGCTGACAGAGAAATCCAAAAATCTGTTCAGTACGCACATCAGCCGCATACGGCAGATGGATGCCTATGTCGACAGTACTATCACACCTGAGGAGAAAGCTCAATTTCTCGCGATCGCCGCAAAGCTCCGCGATGCGCTCAGGGAAGCCATAGCAGGCAATAACTGATCTGGAGGGAAGAACAAATGATTAAGAAACTGCTCAGGAGCGTGCGGGAGTTCAAAAAAGCTTCTCTGCTCACCCCTGCGTGTGTGAGCATAGAGGTAGTGATGGAAGTCATCATACCCCTGCTCATGGCAAAGCTCATCGATTCCGGCATTCAGGCCGGCAATATGGGGATGATCATCAAAATGGGGCTGCTGCTGGCGCTTTGCTGCATCATCTCCCTCACATTCGGCATTCTGGCGGGCAAGTACGCCGCCGAGGCGATGGCCGGCTTTTCCCGGAACCTCAGGCATGATATGTTCCACAGGGTGCAGACCTTCTCCTTCGCCAACATCGATAAATTCTCCGTATCCTCTATCATCACAAGGCTCACGACGGACGTCATGATGGTCCAGAACGCCTATCAGATGATCATCCGCATGGCTGTGCGCGGCCCGCTCATGCTGATCTTCTCCCTGATCATGGCCTTCTCCATCAATGTGAAGCTGTCCCTCATATTCGTGGCCACAGTACCGATACTTGCGGGAGGTCTCCTCCTCATCTCCAAACATGTCCATCCGGTCTTCGAACAGATGTTCAAAAAGATGGACACCATGAACCTGGTCGTACAGGAAAACCTGCATGGCATAAGGGTCGTCAAGTCCTTTGTACGGCAGGATACAGAGAACAAAAAGTTCTCCAATGCCTCAGGGGATGTCTTCCGGCTCAACAGGAAGGCTGAAAGACTGCTGGCGCTCAACAGCCCGCTCATGCAGTTCTGCATGAACTTCTGCGTGCTGCTGGTCTCCTGGCTCGGCGCGAGGATGATCATCAACGCCCACGGAGCGCCGGATTCCCTTACGACCGGGTACCTTACATCCCTGATCTCCTACGCGGGGCGCATACTCATGAGCCTCATGATGCTCTCCTTCTCCTACGTCATGATCACCATCTCCCGCGCTGCGGCAGAGCGTATCGTGGAAGTTCTGGATGAGGAAAGCGATATCACGGATCCGGAGAATCCGATCATGCAGGTGCCGGACGGCTCTGTCGATTTTGAAAACGTTTCCTTCGCCTATTCCAAGGATCCTGCCCACTGCTGCCTGAGCGATATCGATATCCATATCAGATCCGGCGAGACGGTCGGCATACTGGGCTCCACCGGTACCGGCAAGACATCTCTGGTACAGCTGATACCGCGCCTGTACGATGCTACACTGGGCACCGTCAAGGTTGGCGGGAACGACGTCAGGAAATACGACATCGCCGCCCTTCGCAACAGCGTGGCAATGGTGCTGCAGAAGAACGAACTCTTTGCCGGCACCATCTACCAGAACCTGCGCTGGGGCAATGAGAACGCGACCGACGAGGAAGTCGAGCACGCGGCAGCCCTTGCCCAGGCGGACAGCTTTGTGCGAGCTATGCCGGAAGGCTACAACACCTTTATCGAGCAGGGCGGGACAAACGTATCCGGCGGGCAGAAGCAGCGCCTTTGCATCGCGAGAGCTCTCCTCAAAAAGCCTAAGATACTGATACTTGATGACTCTACCTCCGCGGTCGATACCCGTACCGATGCCATGATCCGCAAGGCTTTCCGGGAGGAGATCCCGGATACCACAAAGTTCATCATCGCCCAGCGCGTAGCCTCCGTAGAGGATGCCGATAAGATCATCGTGATGGACGGCGGCAGGATCAACGGTTTCGGCACACATGAAGAACTGCTCGCGACGAATGAGATATACCGCGAGATCTACGAATCCCAAGTGAAGGGAGGTTCCGGTGAAAATGAGTAAGAAGCCTGAAGAAAAGGATATCCGGAAGGGAAATATACCCGGTATGCCGCCCATAGGCGAAGGGCAGGACAAGAAGACGCCTCCCACGCTGCCCGGGCTTGGCGATCCGCCGGAGGTATTCCTCCGCTATTCCAGGATCAGCAAAAAATTCAACGGCCGCGGCCCCGGCGGCCCCGGAAGGCGCGGGCCTATGGGCCCCCGCGGGAAGCTGGATAAGAAGACTGCCTCAAGGCTCGTCAAGACCGTCTTCCTGCCGAACTGGCCCATACTGCTGATTGTCTTCGCAGCTATCATCATATCCGCGCAGGCCTCCGTACGGGCAAACCTCTTCCTGCGCACGCTGATAGATGATTACATCACCCCTATGGCTGCAAACGAATCGGCAGTCGATTTCAGCGCGCTGTTCTCCGCAGTCGGCACAATGGCCATCATCTATCTGGCAGGTATTTTCTGCACGTGGCTGTATAACTTCCTGATGGTAGGCGTAGCCCAGGGCACGCTCAAAGAGCTGAGGGATAAGATGTTCTCCCATATGCAGACGCTGCCGATCAAATACTTCGACAGTCACCCCCATGGGGATGTCATGTCCCGCTATACGAACGATACGGAGACCATCCGGAATCTGATCGGCCAGTCGATCCCGCAGCTGTTCTCCTCCGCCATCACGATCACGACGGTGTTCGTCAACATGTGCCTTCTGAACCTGTGGCTGACGGCTTTTACGCTCCTGAGCGTGGTCGTGATCATGTTCGTCACAAAGAAGATCGCTTCCCGCAGCTCTATGTACTTCGTAGCGCAGCAGGCGACACTCGGCGCCCTTAACGGCTTCACCGAGGAAATGGTCAACGGTCAGAAGGTCATCAAGGTATTCGATCATGAGAAAGTCGCGAAGGATGAATTCGACCAGCTGAACGACGCTCTCTTCAAGCAAGCGTCAGAAGCGAACAAGCTGGGCAATATCATGGGCCCGATCAACGGAAACCTGGGCAATCTCCAGTATGCGCTGCTTGG
>DBXA01000124.1:8074-8643 GCA_002309235.1 Christensenella sp. UBA1224
GGCACATTGGTAGCCTTCCTGCAGCTGAGCCATTCCTTTACCATGCCTGTCAGCATGGTCTCCCAGCAGATCAATACCATCGTTTCCGCTATGGCAGGCGCCCAGCGCGTATTCACGCTGCTCGATGAACAGGAGGAAGTGGACGAAGGCTACGTTACCCTCGTCAACGCCGAGATCGACCCTGACGGCACGATCACCGAAGCCGATCACCGCACGGAGCAATGGGCCTGGAAGCATCCTCACAAGGCAGAAGGCACTGTCACCTATACAAAGCTGGAAGGCGCCGTCACCATGGATAACGTGGACTTCGCCTATGAGGAAGGGAAGAACGTTCTCCACGATATCACCCTGTATGCAAAGCCCGGGCAGAAGGTAGCCTTCGTAGGTGCGACCGGCGCGGGCAAGACCACCATCACGAACCTCATCAACCGCTTCTACGATATCGCGGACGGAAAGATCCGCTACGACGGCATCAATATCAATAAGATCAAGAAACCTGACCTCAGAAGATCTCTCGGCATAGTTCTTCAGGACACGCACCTCTTCACGGCGACTGTCATGGAGAATAT
>DBXA01000013.1 GCA_002309235.1 Christensenella sp. UBA1224
ACCTCAAAGCCTTCTTCTCTCAGCCGATCGGTCAGTAACCCGCAGGCAAAATACTCATGGTTGCTCGTCTCCGGCCTTGCATGGATATCCAGCGCCGTCTGTCTGTATACAGGGTACCGTTCATCCGCGTAAGCTATGATCGTATCTCTCCGGTTCATATAAAAGCCTTCTTTCCTTATGCCGGAATGGAAAACCCCTTGCAGTTCGCCAAACCCAGATCACTTTCTGTGCCTTACGGTGAAAAGGCCCCTGTTGGTAGTCTTGCGCGCCAGGAGATTCCCCAGGCTCTGCAGTATAAAAGTGACCACGAGCAGTACGATCACGCAGACATTTACGATATCCGGGTGGTTCTGGTTCTGCCCGTAATTGATGGCAAACGAGCCGATACCGCCCGCGCCGACGGCGCCTGCCATCGTCGTAAGACCTATCAGGCTGATCGCCGTCACAGTGGTAACGCGGATCAGATCCGGCACCGCCTCATGCAGGTACACGCGGAATATCAAGCCGAACGTTCCGCTGCCCATGCTGCGCGCGGCTTCTATCTTGCCTTCATCGACGCCGGAAAGGGCTACTTCGACCTGCCTCGTGTAGAAAGGGACCGTACCGAAAACAAGGGGCAGTATAGCGCCTTTTACATTGATCGCCGTCCCGACGACTGCCCTTGTCAAAGGTATCAGGAAGATCAGCAGTATAATAAACGGGATCGAACGAAAGATATTGATGATCAGGTTCGTCACCTGATAGATAACGGTATTGTGCTTTATGCCGCCCCGCTTTGTTACGACGAGTATCGTGCCGAATATAAGACCTATCACAAAGGCGATCAGGCCGGCCTTCCAGAACATCTCAAAGGTAGCCCTGCAGCTGGTGAAAAAACGATCCCTGTAGGTATACAGGCTGGGAGCCGCGTTTTTAATGAACTCTTCCATCTTTGATCACCTCTGTAACCACATGATGCTTTGCGAGGAACTCTATTCCCGCGCGGATGTTCTCTTCCTCCCCGCTCAGCTTCCCTATCATGCCGCCGAGGGGATTTCCCTGCAGCTGTTCGACATTAGCGAGGACCACATTCAGATCGAAGGCGCATTCCCGCGCGGCCGTCGTCAGGATATGGTCTCCCACGCAGTCCTTCTGGAAGATCAGCTTCACGAGCACCTCACCCGGCGCAAGGCGCACAAGCTCGGAACCTTCCGCGATCAGCTTGTCTATCTTGCCCAGCGGGGATGCAGTCGATATAAAGCGCTTTGTGATAGCGGCCTGCGGGGATGCGAAGATATCGTATACCGATCCCTCTTCCGCAACGCTACCCTCTTCCATCACCGCCACCCTGTCGGCGATCGTCTTTATGACCGCCATCTCGTGTGTGATGATCACTATCGTGATGCCGAGCTTATCGTTTAGGTCCTTGAGAAGATTCAATATCGATTCGGTCGCATCCGGATCCAATGCGCTGGTTGCCTCATCCGAAAGGAGTATCTTCGGGTTATCCGCAAGGGCTCTCGCAATGGCAACGCGCTGCTTCTGGCCGCCTGACAGCTGGGAAGGATAGACATCGATCTTATCGGTAAGGCCGACGAGCTCCAACAGCTCCTTTACTCTCGCCTCTATCTCGGCGCGGCTGCGCCCGGTGTGCCTGAGGGGATAGGCGATGTTGTTGAACACCGTAGACCGGTCCAGCAGATTGAAATGCTGGAATATCATGCCGATGCCTCTGCGCATCACGTTCAGCTCTTTGGAGGTCATAAGCCTTCCGTCTTTAAACGGTTTGCCGTTGACGATCTTGATCTCGCCGGAATCCCCTACCGTCATCGTTCCGGAATCCGGGAATTCCAGCAGGTTCAGGCAGCGCACAAGAGTGGATTTTCCCGCTCCCGAATACCCTATGACACCGTATACGGAACCGTCCCGGATATCGAGAGAAACATCCTTCAGTGCTTCCACATCCCCGCTCTTCAAATGGAAGGTCTTATTCATATTCCGGATGGTTATCATGACATGTGCCTCACTTACGACTATCTTTCACCCAAGCAGAAAAACAAGCCATGCCGCCGATGAAAGGCAGCATGGCATCAGGTATCCTTACTTTCCGAGCAAGCCGGCCGCATCCTTGAGCGCGTCAAGGCTATCGTACTTCTGAGAATAGAGGGTCAGAGGCGCGATCAGGGTATCGCCGATGGCGGTCACATCGTATTTGTTGGTTTCCGCATCCTTATTCATATATGCCTTATGCTGGAACGCGTTGAGGTCGATCTCTCCGGAATTCAGGGCCTCGTTCGGGAGATTGTAGGCATCGAATTCAACGAGCTCGATATAGATGCCCGCGTTCTGCTCGTCCAGTACCTTCTGAACGGCCTTCCACATATCGTTATTCGAGCCGCATACGCCTACGGTAACGACTGTTTTGCCTTCCTTTTCGGATGTGTATTCCACAATAGCCTTTGCCTCTTCTTCGGTAAGTTTGATCTCAGGATCATAGTCAAAGGCCGGGAAGAAAGCTTCCTTATAGTCGACCAGCAGGAACTCAGCCACCAGCTGTGTCTGATAGGCTGCAACAACGGTCTTGTACGTCTCGTTGTCCACATCCGCAGTACGGGCAGCGATGATATTCACATAAGGGTTATCTCCCTCTTCGCTCTGCTTTTCAATGATCAGGCCATCGCGGGAAGGGATCAGGCCAAAGGGGATGGCGTATGTCCCGTTGATGGTGGAAGCGCCGAAATCACTCAGGGTAGAGGGCAGGGTATTGGCCTGTGTGGGAACGATCTCGATATCATAGATGTATGATGTGACATTTGCCATTTCAGGTGTATACCCCGCTGCGGGATCTACAGTGATGAGCCCCGCCGTCTCAAGCAGCTTTATTCCGCGGGAAAGATTAGTACCGTCATCCGGGATACCGATCTGAAGAGTCTGTGCAGGGGCCTGGGTCTCAGCAGGCGTTTCAGGTACCTGAGTTGCTGCAGATGCTGTGGGTTCCTGTGTCTGTGCAGGAGTGGGAGCCGGCTGCGGCTTGTTCAAGAGTTTCGGCACAAAAATGATGCCCAACACGATGATGACGATAAGAGCGATAACGATCGCCGCTGACTTCTTGGACTTCATAGATGATCCTCCTCAAAAATGTTCTTTGTCATAGACTTACGAAGCAGTTGAATGGACCTTATCCTGATGCAGCCTTTGAGAAGCGGGAATCTCTTTCATTCCAATTCCGGTCGAAGCTGCAAAAAGAGAGGGCAGCGTGCGCTGCCCTCTTTTCACAGGATAAGCCCCGCTCAGCCGAGGCTGCAGACACACGCCAAAGACGGACACATGCACATGCACATGCCCCTGCGCATCATCATATCAGAGATCAATATGACGCTCTTTGCCATGATGCCTGCCTCCTTCTTCATTCAGTCGGTATTTAAATCATATCACACGCGCAAAACGGTGTCAATACCGTCAATTGTTATATAATCGTTTCCATTATGGTGAACATTTTCATGTCAATGTTGGATATAGTACGTCTTTATCCTTCCCTCATCGCCTTCATGATCTCCTCAGGCGTCCGTCCTGCGGCGCTCATATCCATTGCCCTTCGCATGGGATCGCGCGCATGAGAGAAGAATCTCTTGAGCCCCTTGCAAAGATAGTACTGTCCTTTCTCCCCATCCTCGCTCAGGGCAAACCGGTCCTTCGGGCAGGCGCCGTTGCACAGCATCAGCCATTCGCATCTTTTGCACTCTTTCGTCAGATTTTCATACTTTGCCCTGCCGAAGGCTGCCTGCTCCGGGCTTTGAGCCATTTTTGCGATATGCCCTTTCCCCAGCGTTCCCAGCCTGTGCTCACCGTCTACAAAATGGTCGCAGGAATAGATGCTCCCATCCTCTTCCGCAATCAGGACATTTCCGCATTC
>DBXA01000109.1:0-11916 GCA_002309235.1 Christensenella sp. UBA1224
GTAGACCAGATGGCCGCCTGTCACACATTCGCACATCCGGCGGGCGATCTCTTCCATTGTATCTTTCTGTTTGGAGAAAGCGCGTTCTATGATTATCTGCAGATTTTCTGCATAGCGTTTCATGGCATTCATTGTTTTTCCCTCCATGTGGATCGCATTGTTTCGAGGATACTCCCTGTGAGCACTCCGTTTTTTTTCATAGCCCAAACCACTGCACCTAGTTCAGGCGGCAAAGCTGCTTCACCTAATCTGGCAGACGGGTATTTATCCAGCAGCATATTCTGGAATAAGTCACAGATAAACGCGTTATACTTGAACATTCCTCCCCAAAGGAAGACCTGCCCGCCGCTTTTCTCCAATACCGCTGCGGTCTGGCAGGCTAGGATACGGTATTGCTCATGCAGAATACGCAATGCTTCTCTATCATTGCTTATAGCGAGAGCAATTACTTTCTGTGCGAATCCAGCGATTACTGAAGGTTCGCTTTTTTCTATGTAGATCCGTCCAATCAAGCTCCGGATACTCTTAACATTAAAATAATCAAGTGCGGCTGTCTTAAGTCCAGTATCTGCCCCTATTCCTTCCTCAGCGGCAAACACTGCCCTGATTGCCTCTACGGATATGCCATATGCACTCCCTGGATCTCCCAAAAGATAGCCCCAACCTCCTGCAAAGTGCTCATAACCGTTTTCATCGATGCCGAGTACCATGGCACCGGTTCCACTTACTACGGCTACACCTGCATGACCTAGGCTCGCACCGTACTGAGCCATGAATACATCCCCGCATAATTCCAGTTTTTGTGGGGGGAACATCGTACCAGCAAAATTGAGTTTCTGAGATGTATCTGCACGGCCGTCAAGGGCAGCAGAACCTACGCTCAGTATTCTGTAATCATTTGCACCAACTTTTTTGAGCAAATCCTCCACGGCATTGCAAAGACGTTCGCGCGTAGTTGCAATGTCTGTCAGGTAAAAATTCAGTCCCGGACATTTATTGAAGCCCAGTACGGTTCCGTCCTCTCTGACTGCCGCGAGCGTGGAATGTGTTCCACCTCCATCTACACCAATCCAGATGCTTTCCATCACTCGCTGCCTCGTTTCTACACTGATTTTATAAAAGTATTTTAACATAAAAGTATCTCAGTTGTCAACAATTACATATGGAAACCAACGTTCTATTCCAAATAAAAAACTCCGTAAGATGCTGAAATCCTACGGAAAAATCATAACATGACTGAAAGAGATATGTTAGTAGTCAGCCAGTTCTAAAGCAGTATCAATATATGTTCGATAGTTTTCCTCAGTTTTTTTATTGAGCGGAATATTTATTGGAGCAGCTGTTGGCATGATTACGAAGTGACCGCCAGGCTTTCCCGCAAGCATCATTCGTCTCGTTTCACGAACGACGTCTTCACGTGAACCACCTTCCAGTAGCTTGAGTTGCATAGATCCAAACAGGCAGATTTTATCTCCTACTCTGATTTTGAGTTCCTCAAGTGTAATATCACCATCAGGTTTTTCCTCACATGGATCTGTTCCATCACAGCCAGTTTCAACAATCATGTCTATCACCTGGCTTATTCTGCCATGGCAATGGATTCGTACCATACGTCCGTAACTGTGTATAAGTTGAACCATATCCGCGAGATACGGTAGCATATACTTTTCAAAGTACTTTGAGTTCAAGTATGGTGGACACATATATTCTGGACCACAAATTCGGTACATATCGCCTGGCGTGGTTTCCAACATAGTCTTCAGGTTGATCATTATGCGCCTGTGCATTTCCCTTGTCATTTCAGCGAAATGGTCTTCTTCAGTCATGACATAAACCAATCCTTCGCCGAATTCCATTAGACTCATAATACTGTATGCCGGATCACTCAGAGAAGGCATAAGAATGCCGTGATCACCAAGCTCACCAAGAACACGTGGCGCGTCAGAATCATCATAACTTGCGGGAACGAATGGAAGGGACATGAGCGCATCAATATCATCGGAATCTTTACAAAGAGGTTCAGTATGCCATGTAGTATAGATACCATTTATAATACGATCCACACTTTTGAGGACACGGTTTCCTGCGTGGATCGTTGTTTTGATGATATGTCCGTCCTTTGTTTCAGCACGTGCATACTCAGCATGGGGATTATATGCAGAATTGACATATCTTTCTGTCGATTCAGGGTTCCACATCACCATACAGTCTGTTTTCTCTCTAATATACCTCATCAGAGAAAGGTAAGAAGGCTCCTTATTACAGAAATTACCTGTATCATAGCCGACCAATTCATAGCATGAAATAGGCACACGATCCGGAATCTCGCCGTGCAGGACACAGAGCAAGCGTTCTCTCCACGTCATTGTATTCACCTCATCAGTTTTGAAACTGGCTGTCAGGTACCTGTTGTCCGTTAATAATAATGTATCACTCTGTATTGGCATTACAGACGTCAATCTCACATGGTTAATCGCCAGAACTAATAACTACTTTAGTTTATTATAAATTTGATTGTTTTATTGTCAAGCTTCTGTGATAAATATTTCTATTTGGAGCTTTTGTTTCATTTGTTATTCTGATTTCTCATCGAATGACTTTTGCGATGAGATAAAGAACCGTTGACAGGCAAAGCCTGTCAACGGCCGATAGCTTAGCAAGAAGCTATAGCTATACTTTAGATAAGAGAGATATTACTTGGTAAAGCCGAATACCTGGTTGAGCTCATCCTGGAGGGGCTTCCAGATATTGACGTTCTCGTTCGCAAACTGCGTAAGGGTGGCTTCAGGATCGAGGCCGTTTACGACGATCTGCGCGAGGATCGCGTTGGTATCAAGGGAGTACTGGTTGCGCAGCGGAGAAGAATAGGTCTGATAGTTCGTCTCATACTTCACAAGACCGGCTGCATTCTTCTGCGCGTAGACAGCACGGACTTCTTCAACATCGCGGATATCGATGGTGGTCCTGGCTCCGGAATAGGCGAAGTCGTCGCTGCAGTAGCCGAGCAGATAGAGGGGCTCCTGGGAAGGATAGGTCACGCCCGCATTGATGATCTTGATGTTGCCGTCCGCGTCGTATTCCCAGTCAACGCCGGGTACGCCGATCTGGCAGGCAGCTTCGCCTTCGAGGCTGGCGATGTAATCCATGACGTCGAGGATGCGCTCGAGGGTGGCGTCATCGGTCTCGGGAGCGAAGAGCTGCATGGTCCAGTAGTTGCCTGCTTCTACAGCATAAGCTTTGCCGTCCTCGGAGGTGATGGCTGCGATGTGCAGATCGTTGTAAGGATCGCGATCCGGGAAAGCAGCTTTATACATCTTGCGATAGCCGTTCAGGTTGACGCAGTCACCGGAATCGCAGATGGCGGCCAACTGGCCGGAGGTCAGCAGGTTGCGGTAATCGGAATAGGTCTTCTGGAAGAAGTCGGCATCGATGAGGCCGTTCTTATACCAATCCTGCATGGTGGTCAGGACCTCGGTCCAGTCGGAGGGATTCTCGAAGATCCAGTGATAGCCGGTCTCGTCGGAACGATAGGTACGGCTGTTGACCTGCAGCGGATAGTAGAACAGAGCGAGGGTGTTGGAGGTGTTGTCTGCGATGCAGGGCATTGCGATCTGATCCTCTTCCGGAAGATCCTTCAGGGCTTCAAGATAAGCACGAAGCTCGGAAAGCGTCATCGTCGCGTCGTCGCCCAGATTCTCCATGCCTACCTTGCAGGCAAGGTCATAGCGGAAGGTGATGGAGAAGTGGCTCGGGATCGGATACATATCCATGTAGTTGCCGAACACGCTGTGCGGGATCGCATAGGTTTCGCCGTCGATCTCAAGGGCTTCAGCCATACCGGAAACCTGAACGAGCTTGTTCAGGTTCGGCCATTTCTCCTGCCATCCCTGGGGCAGAGGCTTGAGAACACCCTGGTCGACATAGTCGCAGTACTCGCCGTAGTTGAAGGATTCCCAGATCATGGCGTCGGGCATGCCGCCGTTGATCATCCAGGTGCGCTCACGTTCGGAGGCCCCGTCAGCACCGTTGCCCCAGATATCGATGGTGACATCGAATTTGTCGGCAAGGAACTTGTAGAAATCATCGGAGGTGTAGTCAACACCGGTGATCGTGTTGTAGCTGGTCATGCTGAAAGTCACATGATCGGCGAGTGCGGTCCCCATGCACGCAAAGACCAGGATCGTGCAAAGGAGAAGAGATACCAGTTTCTTCATGGTTGATTCTTCCTTTCCTAATATCTTTAGAGCGCCGCCCGGCGCTCCGGGAAACTTGGGGATATAAGGCGCTTACATCTTTACGGCGCCTACCAGAATTCCTTTCACAAAGTACTTCTGCAGGAACGGGTATACGCACATGATGGGGAGCATTGTCATGAACACACTGGCCATCTTGATGCCCTGTGAGAAGGAGGAGGTAGACGCGGCGCCGGCAGCTGTCAGTACGCCGCCTTTTTCCGAAGCGGAGATGGAACTGATCATCGCGCGCAGATAGAGCTGGAGCACTGTCTTCTGCGATCCGCTCAGTGTGATGAGAGGCCAGTACCAGCTGTTCCAGTAGGCAACGGCCGTAAACAGGGAGAAGGTCGCGATCAGCGGCTTCTGCAGAGGCAGCATCACGCGGATGAAGATGACAAAATCATTTGCTCCGTCGATCTTGGCGGCTTCCTCCAGATCCGGCGGGATGGAGTCAAAGCCGTTCTTCATGATGATGATATTGTATACGCTGATGAGGCTGAGCAGTATGATCGCGGCATAGGTATTGAGCAGGCCCATGTTCTTGACCTGCAGGTAGATGGGGATCAGGCCGCCGCCGAAGAACATGGTGAACACCATGATCCCGAAGAGAACCTTTTTGCCGGGGAATTTGCGCGAGAAGGCGTAAGCCGCCATGACGCTGATCGACATGCCGCAGAGTGTACCGATCGAGGTCACGATCAGGGTCCCTTTATATCCCATGGCAAGGGCATTGCTGGACATGAACAGGTATTCGTAATTCTCCAGTGTCCATTCGCCCGGAAGCCAGGAGAAGGGTGCCTTTCCGTAGGCGGCGGCCGTCTCCAGCGATATGACCAGAGCATTCCAGAAGGGAACCAGTATCAACAGCGCCAGAAGCGTCAGCATAATGACGGAGAAGATCTCCGTTCCTTCCCATTTCCTGCGGTGCTTTTTTACATTGATCTCACTCATGGTCGTGTCTCCTTTTCATCTCTCTTTTCGCGATCACCGGATCACTGGAACAGCTTTTGACCGCTCAGGCGGTTTACGAGGCCGTTTGCCAGTATCAGCAGGATGAAGTTGATCACGGATTTGAACAGACCGACCGCCGTGGAGAAACCGTAGTTCGGCGCGGCGAGGAACGTGATGTTGTAGATATAGGTGTCCAGTATGTTGGAGACGGGTTTTACGACGTCGTTGTAGAGGTTGAAGATCTGGTCGAAACCGGCGTTCATCATGTTGCCGATCTGGAGGATCAGCATGACGCATATGGTGGGGAGGATCCCCGGCAGCGTGACGTGCCAGATCTGCTTTAAGCGGCTGGCCCCGTCAACCGTTGCGGCTTCGTACAGGGAGGGATCGATGCCGGCGATCGAAGCCATGAATATGATAGCCGCCCAGCCCATCTCCTTCCAGTTGCCGGTGATGTATAGGATCGCCCGGAACAGGCCGGAGTTTGCCAGGAAGTTTACTTTCGAAACGCCAAGCTTCCCCAGCCAGATGTTTACGGCGCCGTTTCCGGAGAGGAAATTATTGATGATGCTGCCGACGATGATCCAGCTGAGGAAATGCGGGAAGGTGTAAATTGTCTGGTATACCTTTTTGACCTTGACACCCGGCATTTCCGTCAGCATCAAGGCGAGTATGATGCCCATGGGGAATTCAAAGATGAGACGCCCCAGGCTGATGGTTACCGTATTGCGGATAGCTCTTACGGCATCCGGCGTCTGGAAGATGCGCACGAAGTGATCCATGCCGCACCAGGGACTGCCCAATATACCCAGACGCGCTTTGAAGGTCTTGAAAGCGAGGATGATGCCGTACATGGGGGCATAGCAGAAAACTGCCAGCCAGACAAAGAGCGGCAGCAGCATGAGATAGATGTATTTGGATTGCCACATCGTGAGCCATACGCTCTTTTTATGGATGATCCTTCTGTCGTTGGTAATTCCGTTTGTCATATGAACAGCCTCACTTCACGATACACTGTGCCGGATCTGTACATAGCGTAGGTCCGGATGATATCCGCTGCTCTTGTGGCGGATACAAAACCTTAACGCTTATAACAACATCATAACGCTTAACATATAATATGTCAAGCACGAAAGGCAGAGGAGGCACATTCCTTACATGATCATTTAAGCAGTATTATAAGTATTCCTTCCTGAAAACGGAAGCTTTTCCACCGTCTGTCAATGATCAGCAGTTGATAAATAATGACGGATACCGGATAGAAAAAAGACATTCGATGGATAATACTGACTTTCAACGATGAGATAATAGTGCGAGCATAGGAGATGTGCCGAATGTCTCGCTGCATATCTGCGATGATATTTTTCAAAGGAGGGCTTCTGCCGCGCACTGCGTTGTGATGATAATCTACACAGGAACTATCGACCATGTTGAGGCCGGCAGGGCAGCGGATGGCAGGTCGGTCCGGTTTGGAAACCTGAGCCGCAGGCATACTTCCCGGTATGATGTTCAGAGAGGTGTGCGATAAGAGCGTGGAGCTATGCGCAGAGATGAAGGATATCCCCATTATGCTCGTTCCCGGCTTTCACTTCACCACGGTTATGCTCTTGAGAACAAAAAGGCGACGGAATGCCCCGCCTTTTTGCGTACAGGTGATGATCGATCCGGTAAAAAAGGCGAAGGTACAGCGTTCGCATTTGCGCTTTTACATTTTTGTCAATCTTATCAGATGGACTTTTCAGCAGCTGCAGGGTATAATAGGAACAGTTTTATCTGATATAAAAGGCGGTACTGTAATGTTAGCACATCTCAACGGCATACTTGCCGAAATGACGGCCGATTCCATCGTGATCGATTGCGGCGGCGTGGGGTACCAGCTCACTGTCAGCGGGGAGACCCTTTCCGGCGCGCCGGAGATCGGTGAAAAGATGAAGGTATACACGTATATGGCAGTGCGTGAAGACGCGGTCGATCTTTTCGGATTTGCTACACGCGAGGAAAAACGTATGTTTGAAAGGCTGCGCAGCGTATCCGGCGTGGGACCGAAATCTGCGCTGCAGATCCTCTCAACGCTTGGGACACAGGGGGTATCCATCGCTCTGGCGGCGGGGGATGCGACAGCTATCGCGCGGGCGCCCGGCATAGGCAAAAAGACGGCGCAGAGGCTGATACTTGACCTGAGGGACAAGGTAACGGAGGAAGAGCTCCTGCCTTCTTCCGGCGCAAGGGCAGGCTCCGGACGCAAAAAGGGCGTGGAGGCCGAAGTGATAGAAGCGCTGATGGCGCTTGGCTGCGGTGCTTCCGAGGCGGCCGAGGCTGTTGCCCGGGTGGCCGGACAGAGTGAGGATGCGAGCGAGCTTACAAGGCTGGCGCTGAAAGGGATGGGCAGGTAATATATGATGGATGATGCAAGGATGATCACCCCGGATCTGCGTATGGACGACGAGCAGGACAACCGCCTGCGCCCGAGGACGCTCGCGGATTATTTCGGGCAGACGAAGATAAAAGAATCACTTAGTGTTTATATGCAGGCGGCTGTGGAACGGAATGAACCGCTGGACCATATACTGCTTTACGGCCCTCCCGGTCTTGGAAAGACCACACTCGCGAACATCGTAGCGAGCGAGATGGGCCATAATTTCCGTATCACATCCGGCCCGGCGATCGAAAGGCCGGCGGACCTCGTATCCATCCTTTCCAACCTGAATCCGGGAGATGTGCTCTTTATTGACGAGATCCACCGTCTTTCCCATGCGGTCGAGGAGATACTTTACCCTGCCATGGAGGATTTCGCGCTGGATATCATCATGGGTAAAGGAGCTATGGCGCATTCCATGCGCATCAAGCTTCCGCAGTTTACACTGATCGGTGCGACGACACGCGCCGGTATGCTGACGTCTCCCCTGAGGGACAGGTTCCTGATCAGCTTCCGGCTGGAATTGTATACGCCGGAGGAGCTTTCCGTTATCGTGATGCGCTCTGCACGGATATTGGGCGTCAAATGCACGCAGGAAGGCGCCCTTGAGATCGCTGCACGTTCCCGGGGCACGCCCCGTATCGCCAACAGGATGATAAAGCGCGTCCGCGATTATGCTCAGGTGAAGGGAACAGGCGGCATCGATCTCGCAATCGCGGAAGAAGCGCTCAACATGCTGGAGGTCGACAGGCTTGGCCTGGATAAGACGGACAGGACGATGCTGCGCACGATGATGGAAAAGTTCGGCGGAGGCCCTGTGGGCCTGGATACCCTCGCGGCGATCACCGGGGAGGATGCTGCGACCATAGAGGATGTGTATGAACCGTATCTTCTGCAGCTTGGCTACATCATGCGCACTCCGCGCGGGCGCGTATGCACGCCCCTCGCCTATGAGCATATGGGCATCCGCATGCCGGTCCAGAAGGAATCGGCACAGACAAAGATGGATATCTAGGAGGGATCGGAATGCTCACCCATAAGGGAACTGTTCCGCTCGAGACACAACGGCTCATCCTGCGCAGATTCACGCCGGATGATGCCCAAGAGATGTTCGAAAACTGGGCGTCGGATGAGGAAGTAGTCCGGTACCTGAGCTGGAAGGCGCATTCCTCGCCGGATAACACGAGGGCCTTCCTGGAAATGGCGGAAAAGGGCTATGAAAAGGCGGACAACTATCAATGGGCACTGGTCCTGAAGGAGACGGGGACTTTGATAGGATCGCTCGCCGTAGTGGCTGTCAATGAGCCGATCGCTGAGGCCGAGATCGGCTGGGTGATCGGAAGGAGCTTCTGGGGCAGGGGACTCGCACCGGAAGCTCTCAGACAGGTGATCGCGTTCCTTTTCGATGAAGTCGGCTTCAACCGCATCAAGGCCGTGCACAATTCGCAGAACCCGAAATCCGGACGTGCCCTCATAAAGAGCGGCATGCGTTACGAAGGTATGCTGCGTCAAGCTGGTTTGAACAGCGACGGCAGGACTATCGACGTGTGTTATTATTCGATCCTGAAAAGCGATACGCGGCGTACGGATAAGCTGTACTGAGAGGCAGTAATCAAGTGAAGACGAGTGATTTTGCGTATGATCTGCCGGAGGAGCTGATCGCTCAGACTCCGATCGAGCCGAGGGATTCCTCCCGGCTTTTTGTAGTACCCAAAGAGGGGCCGTACGAGCACAGGCATTTTTATGACCTGCCGGAATACCTGAAAAAAGGTGATGCTCTGGTCATAAATGTGACGCGGGTCCTGCCGGCACGCCTGGTCGGGACGAGGGAGACGGGGGGCCTGAGCGAAGTGCTGCTGCTCCGGCGCATCGATATCAGTCATTGGGAGACGCTGGTAAAACCCGGACGCAAGATGCGCAAAGGGGCGAAGGTTACCTTCGGTGACGGCAGGCTCACGGCTGTTATCGGGGAGACGACGGATGCCGGAGGCCGTGTGGTGGAATTCACATGGCAGGGCGGATCTTTTGAGGCAGTGCTGGATGAGCTTGGCGAGATGCCCCTCCCGCCTTATATACACGAAAAGCTGGAAGACAGGGAGAGGTATCAGACTGTCTACGCAAAGGAGGAAGGTTCCGCCGCAGCGCCTACTGCAGGTCTGCATTTTACGGAGGAGCTCCTTGAAAGGATACGCGAAAAAGGCGTGGATATCATACCGGTTCTTCTGCATGTGGGTCTTGGCACCTTCCGCCCTGTCAAGGCGGAAAACGTGGAAGAGCATACCATGCATTCCGAGTTTTTTTCTGTGCCGGAGGAGAGTGCGGCAAGGATAAACGCCGTGCGGGAGCGCGGCGGCAGGATATTTGCCGTGGGCACAACTTCGGTGCGCACGCTGGAATCCGCCTGGAAGGACGGTATGGTGCAGGCTGTCAGCGGCTGGACGGATATCTTTATCAAACCTGGCTATACCTTCCGCGCGCTGGACGGGATCATCACAAATTTCCACCTGCCGGAATCCACGCTTGTGATGCTGGTCAGTGCCTTTGAGGGGAGAGAGAGGATACTGGATGCCTACCGTACGGCGGTGAGCATGCGCTATCGCTTCTTCTCCTTTGGAGACGCTATGCTGCTCCTGCCGTGATGAGTGTATTTGCGGATATGAATGAAGGAGAGCGATCGTATGGTGTTTCATATTCTTTATAATCCGCTGGCGGGCAATGACGGCGGAAAGGAACGCAGCAGGGGCGTATTAAAGCTGCTCCCTGCCGGCGCAAAGGCGGAATTTGCCGATATTACGGCTATCCATGATATGAAAGCATATCTGGCCTCTATCCCTGCGGGGGAAAAGTTCATCATCGCGGGGGGTGACGGGACTCTGCACCACTTTGTAAACTCCCTTCGGGATGAAGATATGCCTGATGAAGTCGCTTTTTACCCATCGGGAAGCGGGAACGACTTTGTGCGGGATATCGGCGGGGATCCGCTGGGCATCAATGAGATAGGACGTTACCTGCGTCATCTTCCCACTGCGTACATAAAAGATAAAGCCTTGCGGTTCATCAACGGCGTAGGCTTTGGCATTGACGGGTATGTGTGCTCCGAGGGAAATAAGCTTCGAGCCAACTCCAAGGGCAGCATCAATTACAAGGGGATCGCGATCAAAGGCTTCCTGTACGGCTTCAAACCGAAAAAAGCCCGCGCTGTCGTTGACGGCAAAGTGATAGAGAGGGAAAGGATCTGGATGGCTCCTACGATGAAGGGACGCTATTTCGGCGGCGGAATGATGGTGACGCCCGGACAGGACAGATCTGATCCGGAGAGAAAGGTGACCATGATGCTGTTTGGCGGCTCCGGTTCTCTACGGACGCTGACTATGCTGCCGAGCGTCTATACAGGCGAACATCTCAGATATACGAAATACCTGGAGATCATCAAAGCAAACGAAGTCCGGGTGGAATTTGACAAGCCCTGTGCTTTGCAGATCGACGGAGAGACGATAGAGGATGTTTCCGGCTACAGTGTCCGCACCGGCTTGTAAAGGACTATAGAAGCTGCTTAAAGCGGGAAAAGACGGAAGTCGTTTGATGTAGCGGCTTCTGTTTGTATATATGAGTTTCCCGGATTTATATACCGTTCAGACAAGAAAGCGACGGGAAGACAGGATGGAAAAAGGCAGAGACTGGCTGTTGTATCATTCGCTGCGCGGTCTGCATCTTATTGACAAGGTGCCAAAGGCGCAGGCAGTGCACGACTTAATGGGGCTTCAGAGCCAGTTTTCCGATAACCCCAGGGTATCCCTGCAGCTGCGCGCTTCCGATTATGACGCGCGGGACTGGGGGAAGGGACTGGTCAAGATATGGTGTCACAGAAATACGATGCACCTTGTAGCTGAAGAGGAAATGGGATTGTACCTTGCAGCGTCGGATCGTCTCGGCCCGTTTGAAGATGCGTGGTGGGGCATGACGGCTGCGGATATGGAAAAATGGTCACCATTTATATTGGAAGAGATCGCAAAAGGGAACGATACGAGAGAAGGCCTGAAAGCAGCCTGCAGAAGTGCGGGTATGACGGAAGAGATGTGCAAAGCGGCCTTCTATGGGTGGGGAGGCCTGATAAAGGAGCTGTGTTACCGCGGAAAGATAGCGGGATATCCGGGAAACGGGAAGAGATACAGGATCATGCAGGACGTTGACTTCCCTGAAAAGACCCAGGCCAGGCTCACATTGATCGACCGGTATTTCGATGTTTTCGGTCCGGCTTCAGCAGAAGACTGCAGAGCTTTCTTTGGCAGGAACAAAGGCGAGATGAAGGAATAC
>DBXA01000109.1:12045-13720 GCA_002309235.1 Christensenella sp. UBA1224
GCGAACAGGAAAAAGATCGTGAACATGGCGGGCATCGTATTTCCGGGGGTGATCGTAAGGGGACAGATCCGGGCACGGTGGAAACAAGAGGCAAAAAAGGTGTGCGTGACGCCTTTCGAGAAACTGCTAAAAAGGATAGAAAAGCTATCACAAGGGAAGCGGAGAAAAAACTCGGAGCGGATACCGTCATTTTTAATGATCCGGAGTAGAATCCTTGAGGGATGCGGTCCGTCCGCGGCTTCTCGGCCGATCAGGATATAACAAGAAAAGAAAAATAAAGAAAAATAAATGTAAAATTTCCAATGGAACCGGATACAAGTATTGCAATATTTATCTCCGTTGTGATAGAATATCCAAGCTTGCGGAATAGGCGCAGTATGCCTGTAACGTAAGTGAACGGGATGATCCGGAAGATTGCGGTCACCTTGCCGGTAACTTCCGGGGACAAGTCCGTCAATCGGACGGCGGCGGTAAAACGCCGCTAAAAATGGGATAGTGCATACACGCGGGTGCGTGTGCACAAATCCAAATAATAAGGAGGTAGCCAGAATGGCAAACCAGAAGATCCGCATCAAGCTCAAGGCTTATGAGCACAATGTGCTCGACCAGTCTGCGGCACGCATCGTCGAGAGCGCCAAGCGCACGGGTTCCCGGGTATCCGGTCCTGTCCCGCTTCCCACAGAGAAGGAGATCATAACGATCCTCCGTTCTCCCCACAAGCATAAGGACAGCCGTGAGCAGTTCGAGATGCGTACCCACAAGCGTCTTATCGACATCCTTCAGCCGACCCAGAAGACGATCGATGCTCTGACCAAGCTCGAGCTTCCCGCCGGTGTTGAGATCGAGATCAAGCTTTGATGCATAGTGGATCCTAAGACAAGTCAGGAGGAACAACATGAAAAAGGCGATTCTCGGTAAGAAGATCGGTATGACGCAGGTATTCCTCGCAGATGGAACCCTCGTACCGGTCACGGTCGTCGAAGCAGGTCCCTGTGTGGTAACGCAGGTTAAGACCGAAGCTACAGACGGCTATCAGGCAGTTCAGGTCGGTTTCGGTGAGCTCGCTCCCGAGCGTGCGAAGAAACTGATGAACAAACCCGAGCTAGGCCACTTTGCAAAGGCGAATGTGCCTGCGAAGCGCTATCTTCGCGAACTGCGCCTTGATGACATCTCCGACAAGAATGTCGGAGACGAGATCAAGTGCGACATCTTCGCGGAAGGCGACAAAGTGGACGTGGCGGGTATCACCAAGGGCCACGGTTACACCGGATCGATCCAGCGCTGGAACATGCACACCGGACCGATGAAGCACGGCTCCAAGTACCATCGCGGCGTTGGCTCGCTGAGCGCAAACTCCAGCCCTTCCCGCGTATTCAAGAATAAGCACATGGCCGGCCAGTACGGCGGCGAGAGGGTTACGATCCAGAATCTGGAAGTTGTCCGCGTCGATGCGGAGCGCAACCTTCTGCTCATCAAGGGTGCCGTCCCCGGAGCAAGGGAATCACTGCTCGTGATCCGCAGCTCTGTCAAGGCACTGTAAGGAGGACTCAGAAATGCCTAAAGTAGCCGTTTTAAACATGCAGGGCGCGAACGTCGGCGAGATAGAGCTCTCCGAAGCCGTATTCGGCGCTGAAGTAAACATACCGGTTATGCACCAGGTGGTGCGCAGCCAGCT
>DBXA01000109.1:13763-19225 GCA_002309235.1 Christensenella sp. UBA1224
AAGATCTATCGCCAGAAGGGTACCGGTAATGCGCGCCATCATGGCCGCCGCGCTCCGCAGTTCACCCACGGCGGAATGGTCTTCGCGGTGAAGCCCCGTTCCTACCGTTTCTCCGTACCGCGCAAGGTTCGCCGTCTCGCTATGAAGAGCGCGCTGACCTGCAAAGTGGTGGAAAATGAGATGATCGTTCTCGACAGCCTCGTAATGAACGAGACCAAGACAAAGACCATCGCGACCATGCTCAAGGCTCTTGGCTGTGAGCGCAAGGCCCTGATCGTGATCGAGGCGCCGGATGACAACATCGTCCGTTCCGCCAGAAACATCGAAGGCGTAAAGACAGCATATATCAATACCATCAATGTTCTTGACATCCTCAACCATGATAAGCTGATCATGACCAGGGAAGCCGTCAAGCAAGTGGAGGAGGTTTACGCAGAATGAAATCCGCATATGACATTATCCTCCGTCCGGTCCTCACAGAGAAGACCTACGATTCTATCGCCGACAAGCGCTACGTCTTTGAAGTGGATGTGCACGCCGGCAAGACCGAGATTAAGGCTGCGGTCGAAGAGATCTTCGGAGTAAAGGTTGCTTCCGTCAATACTCTTCGCCAGCTTGGCAAGATAAAGCGTCAGGGCCGTTTCCAGGGCCGCACGCCGGAAATCAAGAAGGCCTATGTCACGCTGAAAAAGGATTCCAAGGGTATCGAATTCTTTGAAGGCATGGCGCAGTAACAGGGGAGGGTTTAGACAATGGCAATACGAGTGTATAAGCCGACTTCGCCCGCAAGGCGTTTCATGTCGGTACCGACATTCGATGAGATCACCAAGAAAACTCCCGAGAAGAGCCTGACGACCGACTTGCGTTCCCGCGCCGGCCGCAACTTCTCCGGAAAGATCACCGTTCGCCATCAGGGCGGCGGTGTGCGCAGGAAGTATCGTGTGATCGACTTCAAGCGCAATAAGGACAGCATCCCGGCAAAAGTCAATGCGATCGAATACGATCCCAACCGTACCTGCTTCATCGCTCTTCTGTTCTATGTGGATGGCGAGAAGAGATACATACTGGCTCCGGAAGGGCTCAATGTCGGCGATACCGTCATGAGCGGTCCCGAGGCTGATATCAAGCCCGGCAACTGCCTGCCGATCGCCAACATCCCGCTGGGAACTCTGATCCACAACATCGAGTTCCGTCCCGGCAACGGCGGCCAGATGGTCCGCTCTGCAGGCGCTGCGGCACAGCTGGTCGCAAAGGAAGGCGACTATGCGCAGATCCGTCTTCCCTCCGGCGAAGTCCGTAAGGTCAAGACCACCTGCCGCGCGTCTATCGGTACTGTCGGCAACAGCGACCATGAGCTCGTGAGAGTCGGCAAAGCCGGGCGCAAGCGCCATATGGGCGTCAGGCCCCATGTTCGCGGCGTCGTTATGAACCCTGTCGATCACCCGCACGGCGGCGGCGAAGGCCGTTCTCCGGTAGGTATGCCCGCTCCCATGTCTCCGTGGGGCAAGCCGACACAGGGCGTAAAGACTCGCAAGCATAAGAAGTATTCCGATAAGATGATCGTCAAGAGGGCCGGCAAGTAAGCCGCGTCTCCCTTCACCGGGCAAAAGCCCGGTAAAGGTCCAGATACAGGAGGAAATCAAATGAGCAGATCTATTAAGAAGGGTCCGTACATTCAGCCGGCGCTCCTCAAGCGTGTTCAGGCGATGAATGAGAGCGGTGAAAAGAAAGTCCTCAAGACCTGGTCTCGTTCCTCTGTTATATTCCCGGATTTCATCGGCCACACTGTGGCTGTCCATGACGGACGCAAGCATGTACCGGTATATGTAACGGAAGACATGATCGGACATAAGTTCGGCGAATTCGCTCCGACGCGGACGTTCCGCGGCCATGCCGGAGAAAAAGCTTCGGCGCGTAAGTGAGGAAGGAGTGAAACAGAATGGCAACCCGTATGAAGGAAAAGGCGGCAGCCCACAAGGCAAGCGCGGATAAACGTCCGCACGCTTCTGTAAAGTCAGTCCGCATTTCTCCCCGTAAGGTTCAGATCGTAGTGGATCTGATCCGCGGCAAGAAGGTAGACCAGGCACAGGCGATCCTGCAGTATACCCCCAAGACCGCCGCACCGGTCGTCTTGAAGCTGCTCAATTCCGCCATTGCAAACGCCGAGAACAATCTGGCCATGAACCGCGACAATCTGTATGTCGCTGAGGTCTATGCCAACCAGGGCATGACACTGAAGCGCTACTGGCCGCGTTCACACGGCAGAGCCGACCAGATTCTCAAGAGAACCAGCCACATCACCATCGTGCTCGACGAGGCGGAATAATCGAAGGAGGAGCATAAAATGGGTCAGAAGATAAATCCCCACGGCGCACGCGTAGGTGTCATTCTCGACTGGAACGCGAAATGGTATGCCGGCAAGAAGGATTTCTCAACCAATCTGATCGAGGATTATAAACTGCGCGAGATGCTCAAAGAAAAATTGAACACCGCGGGTATCCCTCAGATCAATATTGAGCGCTCCGGCGCTAAAGTGAAGGTTTCCATCTTCACCGCCAAGCCCGGCATCGTAATCGGCAAGGGCGGAGCAGGTGTAGAGGTTCTTAAGAAGGAGATCGAAAAGTTCACCGGCAAGCAGGTCGACCTGAACATCATGGAGATCAAGCAGCCCGATCTGAACGCTCAGCTCGTAGCAGAGAATATCGCTCAGCAGCTCGAGAAACGCGTATCCTTCCGCAGAGCTATGAAGCAGTGCATCTCCCGCACGATGAAGGCCGGTGCCAAGGGAATCAAGACTTCCTGCGGCGGACGCCTCGGCGGCGCTGAGATCGCCCGCAGCGAAGGCTATCATGAGGGAAGCATCCCGCTGCAGACGCTGCGCGCTAACATCGATTACGGTTTCTGTGAGGCAAAGACAGCCTATGGCCGCATCGGTGTGAAGGTATGGATCTATAAGGGACAGGTACTTCCCAAGGCCAAGAAGCCTGTGGAAGCTTACCCGGCCCGTCAGAGGACGGAAGGAGGGAAATAACCAATGCTGATGCCTAAGAGAGTAAAGCGCCGTAAGGTCATGCGCGGCCGTATGAAGGGCAAGGCGCAGCGCGGCAATTTCCTGGCTTACGGTGATTACGGTCTCGTAGCGCTCGATCCCGGCTGGATCACCTCCAACCAGATCGAGGCGGCCCGTGTAGCTATGACGCGTTATACCAGGCGCGGCGGCCAGGTCTGGACCAAGATCTTCCCTGACAAGCCTGTTACTGCCAAGCCGGCTGAAACCCGAATGGGTTCCGGTAAAGGCGCACCCGAGTATTGGGTAGCGGTCGTCAAGCCCGGCAGGGTACTGTTTGAGATGAAGGATGTTGCGGAGGATGTTGCCGTAAACGCCTTAAGGCTCGCAGGCCATAAGCTCCCGATCCGTGTGAAGATCATTAAGAGAGAACAGACAGTGGAAACAGCTGCTACCACAAATCAGACTGGCGGTGAAGAGCAGTGAAAAATAAGGAAATGAACGAACTCAAGGCTAAGACCCTCGAGCAGCTTGGCGAAGAGCTTAAGAACAAAAAGTCCGAACTCTTCAACCTCCGTTTTCAGCTGGCCACCGGTCAGTTGGAAAACACTGCGGCTATCCGCGAGGTCAAGCACGACATCGCACGTGTCAAGACGATAATGAGCCAGAAGGCTAAGGCATAAGAAAGGAGGCTGCCCGATTCATGAGCGAGGTTAAAACAATCGAAAAGCGCAATATCCGCAAGACCCGTGTCGGTATAGTGGTCTCCGATAAGATGGATAAGACCGTTACCGTTGAGATCCGTACCCATGTCAGCCACCCTCTTCTCAAGAAGACCATGAGCTCAACAGAGAAGTTTAAGGCGCATGATGAAAAGAATGAATGCGGGATCGGCGATACCGTCCGCATCATGGAGACCAGGCCGCTCAGCAAGACCAAGAGATGGCGCGTGGTCGAGATAATCGAAAAGGCCAAGTAAGCACAAGGAGGCATTCAATATGATACAGCCCCAAACCAGACTTAAGGTTGCCGATAACTCCGGCGCCAAAGAAATCATGTGCTTCCGGGTGCTTGGCGGATCCTTCCGCCGCGATGGCGGCATCGGCGATGTGATCGTCGCTGCTGTCAAGTCTGCACAGCCCGGCAGCCAGGTGAAAAAGGGCGACGTAGTCAAGGCAGTTATAGTCCGTACCGTAAAGCAGTATCGTCGCGCTGACGGATCCTACATCCGCTTTGATGACAATGCCGCCGTTATAATCAACGACCAGAAGCAGCCTCGCGGCACCCGCATCTTTGGGCCCGTGGCTCGAGAGCTCCGTGAGAAGGACTATATGAAGATCATCTCACTCGCTCCCGAAGTGCTGTAATGGAGGTACTGAAAGTGAATACGAAGAAGACTTCCAAGCTGCATGTCAAAACCGGTGATACCGTAGTCGTCATCACCGGCAAGGATAAGGGCAAGATCGGTAAGATCAACAAGGCTTTCCCCGCCAAGGGAAGGGTCATCGTCGAAGGCGTCGCTCTTGTAAAGCGCCATCAGAAAGCCCGCACACAGCAGCAGGAGAGCACGATCATCACCAAGGAAGCTGCGATCGATGCCAGCAACGTAATGATCATCTGCCCCAGCTGCAAGAAGGCAACCCGCGTCGGCCATAAGATCGTCAAGGTCGGCGACAGCAACAAGAACGTCCGCGTCTGCAAAAAGTGCGGCGCTCAGATCGACAACTGATAGGAGGAGTACTGATGGCAAGGTTAAAGGATAAGTATCTCTCCGAAGTTGTTCCGGCGCTTCAGCAGAGGTTCGCTTACAAGAACATTAACGAGATACCGAAGCTCGAAAAGATCATCATCAATATGGGTCTTGGCGATTGCAAGGATAATGCAAAAGCACTGGAGACCGCTGTCAATGAGCTCGCTACCATTTCCGGCCAGAAGCCGATCGTGACGAAGGCCAAGAAGTCCATCGCGAACTTCAAGGTCCGTGCCGGACAGAATGTAGGAGCCTGTGTTACCCTGCGCGGTGAGCGTATGTATGAATTCACCGACAAGCTCGTTTCCATCGTGCTGCCCCGCGTAAGAGACTTCCGCGGTGTGAGCAGCAAGGCCTTCGACGGCCGCGGCAACTATGCCCTGGGCGTTAAGGAACAGCTGATCTTCCCCGAGATCGAATATGATAAGGTAGATAAGATCCGCGGTATGGAAATGATATTCGTCACCAGCGCAAAGACGGATGAAGAAGCCAAGGAACTGCTCCGCCTTCTGGGCATGCCGTTCCAGCAGGCATAAGAAGGAGGACATGAAGCGTGGCTAAGACAAGTCTGAAGATCAAGCAGTCGAGAACGCCCAAGTTCTCCACCCGCGCCTATACTCGCTGCCGTATATGCGGTCGTCCGCATTCGGTTCTTCGCAAGTACGGCATTTGCCGCGTCTGCTTCCGTGAGCTCGCTTACAAGGG
>DBXA01000109.1:19281-30672 GCA_002309235.1 Christensenella sp. UBA1224
ATTGCGGATATGCTTACCCGCATCCGCAACGCTCAGGTAGCGCGCCACGAACAGGTTCTGATGCCCGCCTCCAACATTAAAAAGGCGATCGCAAAGATCCTTCTTGACGAAGGCTATATCAAGGGCGTGGATTTTATAGATGATGGCCTGCAGGGCCAGATCCGCATCACAATCAAGTATGCCCAGGGCAAGCAGCCGGTCATCAAAGGTCTCAAGAGGATCTCTAAACCTGGCCTGCGCGTGTACGCAAAAAACGAAGAGCTTCCGAAGGTTCTCAACGGACTGGGTATAGCGATCATATCGACTTCCAAGGGCTTAATGTCCGATAAGGAAGCCCGTAAGGCCGGAATGGGCGGCGAAGTGCTCGCCTACGTCTGGTAAGAAAGATGGAGGTGCACTGAATATGTCCCGAATCGGCAAGCTTCCGATAACCGTTCCCTCCGGGGTGACCGTTACCGTTTCGGAAGACAACACCATTCAGGTAAAGGGCCCCAAGGGAACCCTTACCCAGCAGGTGAATCCCGATATCAAGCTCAATCAGGCGGATGGTGTCCTCACCGTTTCCCGTGAATCTGATGACAAGCAGCATCGTGCTCTTCACGGCCTGTATCGCGCCTTGATCCATAATATGGTTACAGGTGTTACCAACGGCTTCAGCAAGACTCTTCTGATGGAAGGCGTCGGTTACCGCGCTCAGGCCGCAGGGTCTACGCTCACTCTGAACGTCGGCTTCTCTCACCCTGTCGAGGTTAAAGCGCCTAAGGATATCACCTTTGAGACTCCTGCCGCCAATACCATCGTTATCAAGGGCATCGACAAGCAGGCGGTCGGCCAGGTAGCGGCTGACATCCGTGCCATCAGGAAGCCGGAGCCTTATCTTGGCAAGGGTATCCGTTATGAAAACGAGCATATCCGCCGCAAGGAAGGCAAGGCCGGTAAGAAGTAAAGAAGGGAGCGATCGCAGATGTTCACCAAGCGTGACAAGAACGAGGTTCGCTTAATCCGTCACGAGCGCGTCCGCAAAAAGATCAGCGGCACGCCCGAAAGACCGAGACTGAGCGTATATCGCAGCAATGCGCACATCTATGCGCAGGTTATAGATGATGTTTCCGGCAAGACACTTTGCGCCGCCTCCACACTGGAGAAGGACATTGCTGCCCAGCTGGAAGAGTTGGATAAGAAAGGCGCAGCGAAGCTGGTCGGAAAGACCGTCGCTCAGCGCGCCCTGGACGCCGGGATCAAGGAAGTCGTCTTCGACCGCGGCGGATACATTTTCACCGGCCGTGTGGCCGAAGTAGCAGCCGGCGCTCGCGAAGGCGGGCTGGACTTCTAATTAAGGAGGGAGTACGCTAATGCAGCGCAGAGATAGAGACGAGCAGCAGAGCGAGTTTAAAGAAAAGCTGGTTGCTGTCAATCGAGTCAGCAAGACCGTAAAGGGCGGCCGCAACATGCGGTTCTCGGCTCTGATGGTGGTTGGTGACGAAAAAGGCCGCGTAGGCTGCGGCATGGGAAAGGCCGTTGAAATTCCCGAAGCGATCCGTAAGGGAACAGAAGACGCCAAGAAAAACATGGTGACCGTTCCGATGACTGGAACGACGATCCCGCATGAGACGATAGGTTGTTTCGGAACCGGAAGCGTTATGCTCAGGCCTGCTCCGGAAGGAACCGGCGTTATCGCCGGCGGCTCTGTCCGCGCGGTAATCGAAGCTGCGGGTATCAAGGATATCTACACCAAGCTTCGCGGGACGAATAACCCGATCAACGCCGCCAAGGCTACGATCGCCGGCCTCAAGTCCCTGACTTCCCCTGAAGAAGTTGCCCGTCTTCGCGGCAAGACCGTTGAAGAGATTCTCGGCTGAGGGGGTAGCAGATATGAAGCTTAAGATTACACAGACCAAGTCTACGATCGCCTGCCTGAAAGATCAGAAGGCGACAATCGCCGCTCTGGGCCTTCATAAGATCGGCCAGACGGTCATCAAGAACGACGATCCTGCGATCCGCGGCATGATCTTCAAAGTGAAGCACATGGTCAAGGTCGAGGAGATCGAGGAGGAGCAGTAAATGAAACTGAACGATCTGTTTCCTGCCGCCGGTTCGACCACAGCTCCCAAGAGGCTTGGCCGCGGCATCGGATCCGGTTTAGGAAAGACTTCAGGAAAGGGCCACAAGGGCGCCAAGGCGCGTTCCGGCGGCGGCAAGCGCCCCGGATTTGAAGGCGGTCAGATGCCCTTGTACCGTCGTCTTCCTACCCGCGGATTCTATAATCGTTTCCGTACTTATTACGCAGCTGTCAATATCTCCTCTCTGGATGTATTTGATGACGGCGCGACGGTCAATCCGGAAGATCTGATCATCGCCGGCATCATCAAGAATCCGCTTGACGGCATCAAGATCATGGGCAATGGTGAGATCACCAAGAAGCTTACGGTTCGTGCCCAGAAATTCACAGCGGCCGCTAAGGAAAAGATCGAGGCGGCCGGAGGGAAGGCCGAGGTGATCTGACATGTTTGAGACCCTGCGAAACGCATGGAAGATCAAGGATCTGAGAAAGAAGATACTGTATACAGTCTTCATGCTCCTGATTTACCGGCTGCTGTGCTTCGTGCCGACGCCCGGTGTCAACATCGCAGAAGTTCAGTCCAGAATGAAAGGTCTGGATCTTCTCAACTTCATCAACTCCATGACCGGATCGAATCTCTCTGAGTTCACGATCATGGCGATGGGCATCACGCCTTACATCAACGCCAGCATTATCATGCAGCTCCTCTGCGTTGCGATACCGAAGCTGGAGGAGATGCAGAAGGAAGGCGAGGAAGGCCGTAAAAAGATCGCCCAGATCACCCGTTATGTGACCGTAGGCCTGGGATTCCTCCAGGCTATCGCCCTCAGCATCGGCCTCGGCGCTTCTGCTGATGCGACTTTCGGCAGCTATGTTTTGATCGGCCTGTGCCTTGCGGCCGGTACCGCAATGGCCATGTGGATAGGTGAGCGGGTCACTAAGGAAGGCATCGGCAACGGTATCTCCCTCTTGATCATGGCCGGTATCATCGCAAACATCGCGGTGTTCGTAGCCAACATGTTCGCGACCCTGTTCAACTTCCAGGCGATCGCATCCGGTGCTGTCAACCCCTGGATCTACATCCCGATCGTACTGATCAGCCTGGTACTTATCGTTGCAGTCGTTTTCGTCAACAGGGGCGAGCGCCGTGTACCGGTACAGTATGCAAAGCGCGTTGTCGGAAGGAAAATGTACGGCGGCCAGTCCTCCTACATTCCCATGCGTGTTGACTCTACGGGCGTTCTGCCGTTGATCTTCGCGTCTTCCATCATGCAGTTCCCCTCTACGATACTTTCGTTTATCGGCGGTTCTGCTCAGGAATGGTGGAGTTCGCACTTCAATGTGTACAGCGTACTGTATCAGCTGATATTTGCTCTGCTGATCATAGGCTTCACGTACTTCTATTCGTCGATGACCTTCAATCCTACGGATATCGCCAAGAACATGCAGGAAAACGGCGGTTCTATTCCCGGTATACGCTCCGGCAGACCTACTGTGGAATACCTGTCAAGGATATCGACAAGGCTTTGCCTGTTTGACGGTATCTTCCTGGCTATCCTGGCGACCATCCCGACGATCCTCGGCGGTCTGGCCCATCTGGGACTGCCGTTTGCGGCTTCGTCCTTGCTGATCGCGGTATCTGTTGCCGTTGAAACAGCTACACAGCTTGAGAGCGAGCTGATGATGCGTCATTACAAGGGGTTCCTGAAGTGATGAAAGAATTACGTCTCGTTTTCCTTGGCCCGCCGGGTGCGGGAAAAGGTACTCAGGCGACTCGTGTCTGCGAGGCACTCGGAATACCTCATATTTCTACAGGAGATATCTTCCGCAGGGAGATCAGGGAAAAGACACCTCTCGGCGTCGAAGCGAAAAGCTATATCGACGCCGGAGGGCTTGTCCCGGATTCGGTAACCAACGGCATGGTGATGAAGCGGCTGAGCGAGAGCGACTGCAAAAGCGGATTCCTGCTGGACGGTTATCCGCGTACGATAGAGCAGGCTGAAGTTCTCGACAGCTTTGCAAAGCCCGATGCGGTCATAGACATTTCTGTCCGGGATGAGAAGCTTATGAGCAGGCTCACCGGCAGGCGTGAATGCCCCGAATGCGGAAAGGTTTTTCACATCTCGGCTCTTGCCGATCAAGAGAAATGCCCTATCTGCGGTGCAGCCCTCGTTCAGAGGGATGACGATAAACCGGCTACCATTCGTTCAAGACTGGATACTTACCATGCACAGACCGAGCCTCTTATAGCGTACTATAAGGCAGCCGGAACACTGCATGAGGTGGACGGAGAGGCAGACAGGGATAACGTATTCAAGTCGATCATGGCGGAGCTGGGAATATGATCACGATCAAGAATGCGGCCCAGATCGAAAAAATGAAGGCTGCCGGAAAGCTTCTCGGGCGTATACGCGATGCCGTAAGGGATGCGGTAAGACCCGGGATCACCACCCTCGAGCTTGATAAGATGGCAGAGGAGATGATCCGTGAAGCCGGAGCGATCCCTTCTTTTAAAGGGTATCACGGTTTCCCCTCCACGCTTTGCACATCTGTTGACAAAGTTGTGGTCCACGGATTCCCGAATGATGTACCTCTTAAGGAAGGTCAGCTGCTTTCCATCGACACGGGCCTTATCCTCAACGGATGGCAGGCTGACAGCGCGGTAAGCGTGATTGTCGGCGGAAAAGGCAGCGAGATCGCGGAAAAACTCCTTCGTGTCACGGAGGAATGCTTCTACGAAGGCTTGAAGAAAGCCCGTGAAGGCAACCGCGTCGGCGATATCGGACACGCAGTCCAGGTACATGCCGAAAAGAACGGTTTCGGTGTCATACGGGCATTGTGCGGACACGGTATCGGCCGTGAGATGCACGAGGATCCGGATGTTCCGAACTATGGAGAACCCGGCAGAGGTCCCCGCCTCAAACGAGGCATGACGATCTGCATTGAGCCTATGATAAGCGCAGGTCACTGGTCGGTCCACACTCTGGCTGACGGCTGGGGAGTGGTAACCGATGATGGAAGCATCTGCTCGCATCACGAGCATACCATCTGTATTACTGACGATGCGCCTGAGATACTGACTCTCGGAGGGAATTGATGCGTTCGATTGTAGTCGAAGAGGGGAGCATAGTTCGCTCCGTAGCCGGAAGGGATGCCGGAAGGCTGTTTCTGGTAACGGAGATCCTCGATGATGAATACGTTCTTCTGGCGGACGGAAAGCTTAGAAAAGCCGGAAAGCCGAAAAAGAAGAAGCTCAGACACATCAGGACGACCGGGAAATGCATCAGGGAAGCATCAGAAGTTATCCGTGAGGGAGGGTGCAGTGTGGATGCACGCATCCGCAGCTGGCTATCGAACGAGGAGGAGATGTAGTGTCCAAATCAGATCTGATCGAAGTTGAGGGCGTAGTCCTCAAATCGCTTCCGAACGCTGTGTTCGAAGTCGAATTGCCCAACGGGCATAAGATCGTAGCGCACGTATCCGGAAAAATGCGCATGAATTACATACGCATTTATCCTGGAGATAAAGTAACCATCGAATTGTCGCCGTATGATTTAACCAAAGGTCGGATCACATGGCGCAGTAAGAACTAATCCGACAGGAGGGAATCGCAATGAAAGTAAGACCTTCCGTAAAACCCATGTGCGAGAAATGCAAGATCATCCGCCGCAAGGGCCGTGTAATGGTGATCTGCGAGAACCCGAAGCACAAGCAGAGGCAGGGCTGATAAGGCCCTTTCTGTCGTCGTTCGGGCTGTTTCCTCAGACAGTCTGAAAGGCCGTCATGACACCAATGGCTAAGGGAGCGGCTGCCCGAAGTCATGTCATATATACCGAACAGGATCAATTACACGGAGGTGCAAGCAATCCATGGCACGCATCGCAGGCGTCGACCTTCCAAGAGAGAAGCGCGTTGAGATAGCGCTCACTTATATCTACGGAATTGGCCGTAACATCGCCGACGAAATCATCGAGGGCACCGGCGTTAATCCGGATACCCGAGTCAAGGACCTTACCGAAGCTGAGATCGGTAAGCTGCGCGACTATATTGACCACAACGTCAAGACGGAGGGCGACCTTCGCCGTGAAGTTTCCATGAACGTTAAGCGCCTGATGGAGATCGGCTGCTATCGCGGACTTCGTCATCGTAAGGGGCTCCCCGTACGCGGACAGAACACGAAGCAGAACGCGCGTACCCGCAAAGGCCCCAAGAGGCAGGTCGCGGGTAAGAAGAAAGAGAAGTAATCAGGCGGAAGGAGACTTGAGAAATGGCAAACGCGAAGCTTAAGAAGGTCACGCGCCGCCGCCGCGAGAAGAAGCT
The DNA here is from genome assembly GCA_002309235.1 of Christensenella sp. UBA1224. GTDB lineage: Bacteria > Bacillota > Clostridia > Christensenellales > Aristaeellaceae > UBA1224. Next base: position 25,661 of record DBXA01000109.1, read on the forward strand.
CGTTGAGCGGGGAGCGGCCCACATCAGCTCGTCTTTCAATAATACCATCGTAACCATTACCGATACCGCCGGAAACGCTCTTTCCTGGGCATCCGCCGGTGGACTCGGTTTCCGCGGCAGCAAGAAGTCTACGCCCTTCGCAGCGCAGACTGCCGCCGAGACTGCTGCAAAGGCAGCTATGGAATTCGGCCTCAAGACCGTAGAGGTTTATGTAAAGGGTCCCGGCGCCGGCCGCGAAGCCGCTATCCGTTCCCTTCAGGCTGCGGGTCTTGAAGTCAACATGATCAAGGACGTGACGCCCATACCGCATAACGGATGCCGTCCCCCGAAGCGCCGTCGTGTGTAAGGAAAAGGAGGACTACGAATAATGGCAGTCAACAAACAGCCGATCGCCAGGAAATGCCGTGCTTTCGACATTTCTCCTGCCGTTATGGGCTATGCAAATAAGAAATCAGTACGCAATCCCGGCGGCGGACGCCGTAAGAAGGTTTCCGAATATGGCCTCCAGCTCAAGGAAAAGCAGAAGGTAAAGTTTATCTACGGTGTGCTGGAGAAGCAGTTCCGCAGGTACTATGAAAAAGCCGCTAACATGAAGGGCGTTACCGGCGAAACGATGATGACGCTGCTCGAGCTGCGCCTCGATAACGTCGTCTATCGTCTGGGCCTTGCCAAGTCCCGCCGTATGGCCCGTCAGATCGTCAATCATGGACACATCCTTGTCAACGGAAAGAAGGTCAATATCCCTTCCTATTCCGTCAAGGTCGGAGACGAGATTACGATTCGTTCCAAGTCCTCTGAACTCGAGATGTTCAAGGCCCTGCGCGAGGGGACCAGCGTCGTTACCCCCAAGTGGCTCACTTTTGATGCCGCGAACCTGAAGGGTACCGTAAATGTACTGCCTACCCGCGAGGACATCGACTTCGAGCTCCAGGAGAACATGATCGTCGAGTACTATTCTCGCTAAGGCTGAAATTCCTCTGTATAAATGCGCTGCCCGAGCTTTGATGCTCCGGAAGCGCTGCCCGGCTCTGCCGGGCGGAACACCGTGTTATCCTCAGCAGGGATATATGCGATGGAAAGTGAGGGACTGCTTTTCATGATAGAAAACGTAAATACCAAGATAGAGTGCACGGAGAGCAGGGAAGATTACGGCAAGTACGTGATAGAACCTCTTGAGCGCGGATTCGGCAACACCTTGGGCAATTCGCTCCGCCGAGTACTGCTCAACTCGCTTGAAGGCGCGGCCGCTACTTCAGTACGTATTGACGGAGTCCAGCATGAGTTCTCAACAGTACCTGGCGTCAAGGAAGATGTTACGGAGATCATCCTGAATCTCAAGAAGCTTTGCTTTAAGCTCCATTGCGATCCGGAGGTCGTAAAGACCGTTACCATCGATGCCAGCGGCGAATGTGAGATCAAGGCCGGCGACATCAAATGCGATGAAGAAGTGGATGTGGTAGATAAGGATCTGCATATCGCTACACTGAACGAGGATGCGCATCTCAAGATGCAGATCACCGTTGAGAAGGGGCGCGGCTATGTATCCGCGGACCGCAATAAGCAGATCGCTTCTGAAAGAGACAAGGTCGGCATGCCGATCGGCGTCATTCCGATAGATTCGATCTTCACGCCTATCCGCAAGGTATCCTATTCTGTAGAAGATACCCGCGTAGGCCAGATCACTGATTTTGACAAGCTTACTATTGAAGTCTGGACGGATGGATCCATAGAGCCCAATCAGGCATTGAGCGATGCGGCATCGATCATAACGGCAAATATGCGCCTGTTCATCGATCTGACTGACAATCCGACCCAGACCGATATAGCGGCACCGGAAGAAAACGATAAGGGCAAGGTTCTGGATATGACGATCGAAGAGCTCGATCTCTCCGTCCGTGCCTTCAACTGCCTCAAGCGTGCAGGCATCAACACCGTGGCAGAGCTCGTACAGCGAAACCAGGAAGATATGATGAAGGTACGCAACCTTGGCAAAAAGAGCCTGGAAGAGGTCGAGCAGAAGCTCGTCAATCTGGGCCTGAAGCTGAAGGTATCTGAGGAATAATGAATTAAGGAGGGTCTAACCATGGCACATCGTAAGCTGGGCAGACCTGGCGACCAGAGAAAGGCGATGCTTCGCAATCAGGTTACTAATCTGATCTGGTACGGCAAGATCGAGACCACTCTCCAGCGCGCCAAGGAAGTCAGCTCTATGTCGGAGCATCTGATCGCACTGGCGGTGCGCGAGTGTGACAATACCGTTGAGGTCGAAAAGAAGATCATGAACGATAAGGGTCAGGAAACTACCCTGAAGGTCGTCAATGATCAGCCTTCCAGGCTGGCTGCCCGTCGTCAGGCAATGCGCGTTCTCTATGAGATCCCGCAGCCGCGCAAGGATAAAGAATCCAGGACAGAGTATAAAGAGCGCACTGGTATGGTAAAGCATCCCGTGGTGGAAAAGCTCTTCCGTGAGCTCGGTCCCAAGTATAAGGCCCGTACGGCCGAAAAGGGTCAGGGCGGCGGATATACCCGCATCATCAAGATTGGCTCCCGCCGCGGCGATGCCGCCGAGATGGTCATTCTCGAGCTGGTCTGACAACTATAGCAAACATAAAAACCCCGTATGCCGTTTCCGGTATACGGGGTTTTTGATATATATTTCAGAATGGGAAGCCTGCGCTGCTGTAGTGTATGAGCTGCTTGCCCTCATCATAGAGATGTCCGACATCTCCATAGCTGACAAGGACAGGCACTGTTTCCCGTTTGCTTTCATCGCTGTCAAAATACAGTACGGTGATACCCGTAAAATTATTCATGAGCGTGGAACCCAGCAGCTGGAAGGGGATATGGTATAAATGAGAAAGCATGACGCGCTGCATGCCGGCATGGCAGAAAAGCGCTATATGCTTATCGTTTGGTTCTTTGATGGTATAGCAGCCGCTCCCGGCACGGGGATAGCCGCATTCAGCCAGCATACTGTCAAGCCCTTGAGATATGGATATGTAACGCTCTTTGAAGGAGGCTCCCTGCAGGGCTTCGATCTTCTTGAGCCCCTCCTCGATCGTAAGGCCGAGCCATTTTTTGGCATGGAGCTCACTGTGCGGTACGGAGCTTATGGCATGCGGCTTTCCCGTCAGGTAGTCTGTCCTGGATTCATCTCCGAGCTCGTAGGCCCAGGGTTCAACGATGATCGGCAGGGAAAGAAGGCCGGCAAGCGGCATGGCGGTCTGGATGGCCCTTCCCATGGGAGAGGAGTGTATTTCATCTATTCCGGATATCCTAAGCCTGGCGGCAGCTTTTTTTGCCTGCTCCCAGCCGCTGTCGAGAAGCCTGTCCGCTGCGTAATCCGGCTCCCCGTGTCTGACGATATAAAGTACCATAGCAATACCTTCCCTGGTTTTTCTGGTAAGATTATAGCATAACGCGCTTGCGCGGGAAATCCCGAGGTGTTATAAATAAAAGAGAAGATTTGACTCGCAAGAGGGAGGTTGTCTTATGGCGGGAAGATATCCCTGGCTGCGCCTTTCAGACGGGCTGGAAAATGAGATCGAACAGCTGAAGGAAGAGGGAAGAAGGGTCGATAAAGAATTTGAGGATGCAGTCCGTGCGGTATTGGAGCTTCCGGACGGTCATGAAAAGGATAGAAAGGCAAGCGAACTGTTTGAACAGGGGCAGGCGCTCCCGTATCTGTCCGGAGAAAATGAGGAACCGGACGCGCTTGAGGATATCTTTGCCCTGGCGGAGGGCAATCCCGCTCCGGAAAGCTTTGACAGGGCGAAAGTCTATGACAGGATATACGGCGCATGGCTCGGAAGATGTGCGGGCTGCCTGTTGGGGAAGCCTGTCGAAGGCTGGCATACGCCTGAAATCCATCAGTATCTCAAAGACAGCGGCAATTACCCCCTTTCCGGATACCTGAGGAGCATGCGCCCGGAAGATGCCGGCAGGGCTTTTATCGACCAGGTGGACTGCATGCCGGAAGACGATGATACCAATTATACGGTGATAGGTCTGAAGCTTGTGGAGGAACACGGCCGGGATTTCAAGCCGGAGGACGCGGCTGACTGTTGGCTGAGAAACCTGCCGATCCTGCACCTGTGCACAGCCGAGAGGGCTGCGTACCGGAATCTGGTCATGAGCATCGATCCGCCGGCCTCCGCGACATTTTGCAACGGATACAGGGAATGGATAGGCGCGCAGATACGGGCGGATCTGTTTGGCTACATCAACCCGGGGGATCCGCATACTGCGGCTGCGATGGCCTGGAGAGATGCATCGATCTCCCATGTGAAGAACGGCATTTACGGGGAAATGTTCGCTGCGGCGATGCTGGCGAAAGCGGCGGTTTCAAAGGACATACCTGTTGTCATACGCGCAGGCCTGAACGAGATACCGGTAAGGAGCCGCCTGCACACAGCGGCAGAGGATGTGCTCACCTGGCACAGACAGGGAGCTTCCTATGACGAGGTCATCCGTAAGATTTCAGCCCGCTGGGATGAGTACAATCCCCATCACTGGTGTCATACGATCTCCAATGCCCAGATCGTGACGGCGGCACTGCTCTATGGCGGCGGGGAATTGGGTACTACGCTGTGCAAGGCTGTTATGCCGGGCTTTGATACAGACTGCAACGGCGCCACTGCCGGTTCTGTAATAGGTATGATGACCGGCGCAAAGGGGCTCCCTGAGGAGTGGATAAAGCCACTCAACGATACGGTTATTTCCGGCGTTGACGGCTTCGGAAGGATGCCGATAAGCCTGCTGGCCCGCAAGACGCAGGAATTGATCGGATAAAGGGAAGCTTCCTTTGCTTTTCATGTATCTCATTTCCGGCACATGGCTATAGTTGCTGACCTATGTTGCCGGAATATGGGGCCTCTTCGTTCTGTGGAAAAGGTTCAGAAAACCATAGAGGTTATATAGCTTTACCAAAGGTATGAGCTATAGTCCTTTAGTGCCTGCTAAAGTATACCAGATCAATTAACCCGCTGGTTATGTCAAGTATCTTTCGCACA
>DBXA01000181.1 GCA_002309235.1 Christensenella sp. UBA1224
GCAGGCTCTACCCGCTGCTGGGCATGATCGGAAGGTCGAAGGATTACACGCGGTTTCTGCGGAACGCGGACGCGATACTGCGGTTCGACGCGCGGGGAAGGCTTGGGGACATCCAAAGCCAAACGCTGATACTGGGCGGCGGGGAGGACAGGACGGTAGGCCCGGAAGGGTCCTGCGAGCTGCACGAGGCCATAGAGGGAAGCGAACTTTATATGTACCCGGGCCTGGGGCACGCGGCATATGAGGAAGCACCGGACTTCAACAGGCGCGTTGAGGCTTTTCTGGAAAGGGGAACGGTAACCGGTCAATGATCCCTTTGGCGCCTCTGACGCTATAAAAACGCCAAACAGCAAACAGATCATCGAAATGAGGCGGATCATGCCGTATGATTCAGAAAAGTGGTAATACTGCCGGATTTATAAAAAGCAAGCGGGGGCATATCAGAAGGAATCGGATCAGATGTGGGAAACCGAGCACTACATAAAGCTGCCGCCGCTCGTCTGAGCCGTTTCCCGGTTTATAAAAAACGTGAGGTGACGAGTATGTTCCATAAGGCGATCGATCTGCGATTCCTGGAAGGAACGGCTTTGGAGGTCGTTTTTCAGGATGGAAAAGTAAAACAGTATGATATGGCATCGCTCTTTGAGAAGTATCCGCAGCTGCGCGCGCTGGAGGACCGCGGGTTGTTTTTGTCCGGCAAACTCATGGGTGCATACGGCATTGTGTGGAATGATGACCTGGATATTGAAACCGAGACCATCTATGAAGAAGGGATCACGGTCCGGGAAGAGGAACCTGCCGTAAACCAGGCAGCTGCCTCTGCGGTTGCTAAGGCGCGTGCACTGAGCGGTATGTCGCAGAAGCAATTGGCGGCAGCAACAGGGATCGATCAATCCGATATATCGAAGATCGAACGCGGTTTGGCCAATCCGTCTGTCTCTACCCTTGAGAGGATCGCTAAAGCTTTAGGCGGCAGGCTGGCGATCAGCATAACAGCACCGGCAGCGAAATAAGAAGTGAGATCATCAAGGAAGATCTTCCTGAAAGGGTCATGATCGGAGAAGACAAAATCATTCCAAGGACATAGAATAACGCAGTCCATATACCAACACAGTGCCTTTGAGGCGGCAGCCTCCGGCCTGAGCAGCGGAGATGCAAAGAAATGTCAGTATATGAGAGACTTGCCGCGTGCGCAAGCGGTGAATACAGGGATTTTCAATCCAGGCTCGTTCCCAATATCCCGAAGGAGAAGATACTGGGGGTCAGAACGCCGGATATGCGCCTGATCGCGAGGGAGATAAAGGGGACAAAGGAGGCGGAAGCTTTCCTCGCGGAGCTTCCGCACAGGTACTATGAGGAAAACCTGGTGCATTTCTTCCTGATCGCGATGATACGGGATTTCGATGAATGCGCGGAGGCGGTGGACGCCTTCCTGTCGTATGTGGACTGCTGGCCGGTATGCGATCAATCGAGCCCGAAGGCATTTCAGAAGGACCACAAAAGGCTCCTCCCGCTGATCCGGAAGTGGATCGGGTCGGAGCACGTGTATACCGTGAGGTTCGGACTCCGGATGCTGATGAACGAATTCCTGGGAGAGGATTTCAGGCCGGAGTACCTGGAATGGGCCGCGAAGGCCGCCGGCGAGGATTATTATATCAAAATGATGATCGCCTGGTTCTTCGCGACGGCGCTGGCGAAGCAGTACGACGAGAGCATCGTATACATCGAGGAGCGCAGGCTCGACCCCTGGACGCATAAGAAGGCGATCCAAAAGGCGCTGGAAAGCTTCCGCGTTTCCGCGGAGCATAAGGAGCACCTGAAAGCGCTCCGGGCGGAAGGATAAAGGGATATCACCGGGATGAAGAGAATGAAAGCAATGAAAAAGGCGGCTGCCCTCGCAGCCATCCTTCTGATCCTGACGGCGCTTGCGGGGTTTTCCGCGCGGGCGGAGGAGGGGAAGATCCCCGTAAGGGTACTGATACTGCCCAAATTCGAGGTGGGCGGGATGACGGGGGATTTCCCCGGGGAAGCGCAGTACTTTTACGAGGAATACCTTTCGGGGGGAGAAGTGTACCCTATCCCCGGGGGTACTGGGGAAGCAAAGGTCTGGTATAAAGACGGGATCGCCCTGTGCCTGCTCGGACAGGGGAAGGTGAACGCGGCGATCAACACATCGGCCGTGCTTTCGGATGAGAGGTTCGACCTCTCCGAGGCATATATACTGTGCGTCGGCTGCGGCGGGGCCGCGGCGGGGTACGGGATCTTCGGGGATGTGTTCGTGATCACGAGCGCGGTGGACATGGACCTCGGGTACTGGGCGGACGGCAGGGAACTGGGGGACAAAACGGGAACGACATGGTTCCATGACGAAAGCTGGGACGATACGGCGGTCGTAAGGCTGGATGAGAGCCTTACGGACCGCGCATACGGGCAGATAAAGGACCTGAGGCCGGAGACGACCGATAATACGGTGAGATTCCTCCGAAAGGAGTATCCCGGGGAGGCATGGGCCGACAGGCCGCCAAAGGTTTTAAAGGG
>DBXA01000041.1:0-445 GCA_002309235.1 Christensenella sp. UBA1224
GTGGCCCAGAAAGTCAGATACCATTGTGAAACATTCGTAGCCCATATCGCCACATGGTCTCCCTTTCGCACGCCCATACAGATGAGCGAGCGCGCGAACGCATCCACATCATTGCGGAACTCCGTATAGGTACGGGTATAATCCTCTGTGGTATATATAAAACACGGCTGGTCGGGGAACAAGGCTGCGGTCTTGTCCAGGACATCCCCGAAGGTTTCCCCCACCATGGTGTTTTTGGGCCACATGTATTCGCCGCCGTTTTGGGCGATCGGGAGATTTGCGTGCTGCTTTACCTGCCTGGCTCTGAGCCATCTGGTCATGTACTGGGCGTACTGGGGAAAGACGATACCGGCATCGGAAAGATCCGGCGCCCAGCGTTTTACCCATTCCAGCGAAACATAGCCGTCATATCCTGTGGAAAGGAGCTTATCGAGCATATCCTCCA
>DBXA01000041.1:487-10067 GCA_002309235.1 Christensenella sp. UBA1224
GCGGAATCCTTGATATGGCAGTAGCGGATATAGGATCCCAGATTGGAGATCGTTTCCTCGGCGGATTCGCCGAAATTGCGGTACGGATGCTGCAGGTCCCAGAGAGCGGCGACAGCCGGGCTGTTCACCCTGTCAAGGAGCGCCTTCAGCCGTTTTGTATCAGCGTAAACACCATTTGTCTCACAAAGAAGCGTAACACCGGCAGCCTCAGCCTCCGGCGCGAGCGTATAGAGCATATCATATACGACATCGTCATCCACTTCACCTTTTACCTCGGCAGAGGAATCCGCCAGGATGCGGATAAAGGGGGTTCCGATCTCGTACGCAAGAGAGATATACTCCCGGATCTCGTTAAGGGATTCATTTTTCTTTTCCGGATCACACAGGGAAGCGCCGCTGGAAAGGCAGGGTATCTCCAGGTTTATCTCCCGCAGCTTCGCAACGGTCCTGGATCTCTGCTCCGGCTTAAAGGGCTGTGCCGATACGGCAAAAATATCGTTTCCCAAACCGCGGATCTCGATCCCGTCATACCCAAGGTCTTTCGCCATGGAATAGATCTCGCTCCAGCTGAAATCCGGGCAGCCGAGTGTTGAAAAGGCTATCTTCATGCTTTTACCCCCCTGAAAAGATCCGCATCCGTCTTCACGATCATGGAATATTGTAGATTATAGCAAATAACACAAAGATATATCATTAACGAATTGCTATTTTTTCAGCCCGGAAAAGATCCAAAGGCTGTTTACGCGGAATGAAAGCGGAGGACCGGGATATTGTTTTCACAGCTCAATTTGGTATAATATGCATATGTCATATAAGGAAGGCCTTCCATGAAATCCAATAACCTTACATCAAAACCGATATTGCTGACAATCGTGATGCTGGCCTGGCCCACGATGCTGGAGCAGGTCCTGCAGGTCGCTGTACAGTATGTCGACAGCGCGATGGTAGGCAGGCTCGGCGCACACGCCACAGCAGCGGTCGGAGCCACTACCACCGTCAGCTGGCTGATAGGATCCTCCGTTTCTGCTGTCGGCATAGGTTTTCTTGCGTACATCGCCAAAGCCTGGGGCGCCAAACGGTATGAGGATGCAAGGAAAGCCGTATCTCAGGCACTGCTCGCGGCATTGGCCTGCGGGATCGTGTTCACCGTACTCCCGCTTTCTCTTGCAGGGAAAGTACCCGTATGGATGAATGCAGCTCCCGATATACGGGAGGATGCCTCGAGGTATTTCTTTATCATCTATACTCCCATGCTGCTGCGATGCTTTACCATACTCTTTTCCACAACGCTGCGCGCGACCGGAGACACCAGAACGCCTATGCTGGTAAATACCGGTGTGAACCTCGTCAACGTGATCCTCAATTATCTGCTGATATACGGCACGCATGAAGCAACGATCGCCGGCATCACGTTCACCGTTCCCGGCGCGGGGTTCGGTGTGATCGGGGCTGCCTACGCCACAGCTGTCTCCATCGCCGCAGGCGGTATCACGATGCTCGTGATCATATGCGCTCATAAGGACCTTTCTCCTCTTGGAAGACCGCTGCGGCCGGATTGGGAGGTTTTGCAGCCGTGCCTGAGAGTCGCTGTTCCAAGTGCCTGCCAGCGTTTCGCCACATCCTTCGGGTATGTGGCTTTCGCTTCCCTCATCAACGGGCTCGGCACCGTCCCTCTCGCCGCCCATTCCATCGCCAATACCGTGGAATCGCTGTTCTATGTGCCCGGCTATGGCATGCAGGCCGCGGCAGGCGCCTTATCCGGAAACACGTACGGAGCGGGAGATAAAGACAGGATGCGTTCCCTCACCCGCACGCTCATCCTGCTGGAGATCTGCATCATGGCGTTTTCCGGCACGATGCTCTTTGTGTTTGCGGAAAAGCTCACCAGGATCTTTACCATCAGTGAGGAAACGGCACTGCTCGGCGCAGCCGTCCTCCGTATGGTAGCTGTTTCCGAACCTATGTACGGGGTATCCATCATATTGGAAGGGATCTTTCAGGGCGTAGGGGATACGAAAGGACCTTTCGTGTATAATGTGATAGGGATGTGGTGTGTCCGCATACTGGGCACCTATATAATGGTAAACATGCTGGGATACGGCTTGCAGGCAGCCTGGGCCTGCATGATCGCCCACAATGTATTCCTGAGCATTATGTTCATCATCCGCTATAAGCGCGGCGTATGGAATCCGCTGCTTGAGAAACGCAAAGGAGGAGCACCGATATGAACACGACAGAAAAGCTGTTAAGCGAGAGGAAACTCCCGAAGCTGCCCGAAACGCGCAAAGAAATGCTCGCGATCCTTGAAAGAGAAGAATACGGCCCAATCCCGCCCGCTCCTCAAGAGGTAGCAGCCGAGGCATTGGAACCCGAGATCGATAAATGCGCAGGCCATGCTGTCTACGGGCATTATATGCTGCGCGTATGCATGCCTTCTTTCCGGGTATCCTTCCCCATCAGGACGCTTCTTCCGAAAAAGTATCCGGAAGGCGGTGCTCCCTGTTTCGTGCTGATCAATTTCCGCCCTGAAGTGCCGGACTGGTATCTGCCGGCGGAAGAGATCATCGACCGCGGATACGGAGTGATCAGCATCTATTACAACGATATAACCAACGACAAGGAAGACGGCTATACCACAGGCATCGCCCCGGTGATGCGGGCAGTATACGGTGAAACGAGCAAGATCAGCTTATGGGCATGGGCGTGTTCCCGTGCGCTGGACTACGCACTGACGCTCCCCGGCATCGCGAAGGATAAGATCGCCGTCATCGGGCATTCACGCCTGGGAAAAACGGCATTATGGGCAGGCGCCAACGATGAACGCTTTGCCGCTGTGATATCGAATGATTCCGGATGCTCCGGGGCGGCGATCTCCAGAGGCAAGATAGGAGAAAGCATCGCAAGGATCAGTACGGTATTCCCCTACTGGTCGACAGATGCCTACAAGGCATACGCCGACAGGGAATACGAAGCGCCGTTTGACCAGCACTTCCTGCTGGCGAGCGTAGCTCCCCGGCTTCTCATCGTGCACAGCGCCAGCGAGGACAGCTGGGCAGACCCCGTGAGCGAATACCTGAGCTGCTGCGCCGCTGAAGAGGCCTGGAAGAGAGCCGGAAAGCCCGGTTTTGACCATCCGGACAGATTGCCGGAGATCGGCGAAAGGATAGGCACCGGCAGCATCAACTATTGCCTGCGGGAAGGGGCGCACTGCCTTTCCAGGACAGACTGGGTCTGGTACATGGACTACCTTGATACAAAATTCCGCTAAAAAACAGGGCCGCCAAGCGCGGCCCTTCCATTCAGAAACATTCCGTTCAGATATGCCCCTCGACGGATGCCCTTTCGGAAGTACCCGTCCCCGGCACCCAGGCATCATCAAAATGGATGATGACGCCTGTCGCGGCCAGAGCCTGCTGGAGCGGACCGACTGGCAGATCATATATCGGTACGGTGCTGTCGATCGCCCGGGCTGCCGCAGTACCTGCCGCCTGGCCTGTCAATACCGCAGGAGGTATCACGCGCAGCACATCCCATGCCCAGCCCTCGGCGGAGGCACAGCGCCCGCAGGTGATAAGATTGTCAAACCCACGGCATACCAGCGCACCGTACGGCACCTCATACAGACTGTCCCGGTTGTCAAAATCGCAGACAGCGCCTATGGAAGTCTCCTCGTGCCTGTAGAGCATATCGTCCGTAAGGGGTTTATCCCCTATCAGATGCCGGCTGGTACGCAGCTGCGCCATGCCCGGCAGATAGTGGATATCCCTTTCACTGCGCGGCATATCCCTGATCTTATCGTATAACAGCAGTTGGTTTTTCTGCAGGAAATCATTCTCCATCTCCATGGAAGCGCCCTTGAAGCGGGGCATTCCCTCCGGATGGCCTTCGCCGTACAGCGTGCTCGATCCGCCGCTGTACCTGACATAGGCATAGCGGACATCGTTCTTTTCCACTGCCTTCCTGCAGTGCTCGATATCGATGCCTTCCGCGATATAGGTAAAATAGTCATATCCGTCTTCCGTAGGGACGCCCGCCCGCAGAAGCACATCCGCGTCTCCCGTAGCATCCACGACCATCTTCGCCCGATAGAAATGCCTGCCGGACTTTCCGTCGATGATGATGCCTTCACAGTGCTGCCCCTTCATGACCGGTACGGATACAAGCGCATCGTAGAGGACGGTCACTCCGGCGTCCTTCAGAAGCTTCAGAAGCTCCAGTTCGAATATGCCTATGGAATAATATGTGACGTAACGCCTGTCCGTAGGCTGTTCCGGCTCACCAAGGCGCCATTCCTCCGGCAGGGTATCATAGCCGTGTGCGATGCTCAGCCTCAGCAGCTCCTCCGCAAGGCCCTTGATGATCTGCCTGCCCCTGCCGTTGCACAGAGGCACCCACATATTGATCAGCCCCATTGTCGCGAGCCCGCCGAGCGTAACGGTCTTCTCTATGATCAGGACTTTTTTCCCGCATCTTGCTGCGGAAAGCGCGGCGGAAACGCCTGCGATACCTCCTCCGCAGACTATAACATCGTATTCACCGCAAATCGGTATGGATTCACTCCATTTCAGTATCTCCGGCATCGCAAACACATCCTTTCAGCATAAAATTTTAGCACAAGACACACAGCGAAACAAGGTGCAAATTGACAACCGATTACACGTGTGCTAAAATATCACCGCATGCTGAAATGGCGGAATGGCAGACGCCGTGGACTTAAAATCCACTGCCCGAATAAGGCGTGCGGGTTCGAGTCCCGCTTTCAGCACCAACATCCGCCTTTCGCCTTCGAAAGGCGTTTTTGATAAGCTCAGCAGGAATATTGAGTTTTATCGAAATTTATGCACGGGCCTTGCATTCATACCCGGTCGATGATATAATAATCCTGTTGCCGAAAAGCACATGGGGCATTAGCACAGTTGGTANNTCGCATTGTAGAGGTCAGGGGTTCGACTCCCCTATGCTCCACCACAACACAACCCTAACTTTGATACGAAGTTGGGGTTGTGACTTTTTTGGCTTTAAGCCCTGATTTCACGGTATTTCCGGGAAGACATCGTATGCGAGAAGGCCCTTTCGGTGTTCCTTCATAGCCGCAAATCCTCTGTTTCCCATGGGTTACTGGTATACGATGAAACGAGAATCGTATGCCAGTGGCCGAGTATCGTATGGAAGTAACCCTACATCGTATACCAGTACCCGAGAATCGTATGCCAATAGCCACAGTATCGTATGGTAGTAGCCAAGCATCGTATGCGAGTACGGTTTTTNNCCGTATGATAGTAAAAATGGCGGCAATGCGCCGCCGCAAAAAAAGCATCACGGCCATGGTAATAATAGTCAATACAGTCTGACGTACTGTCCTCCGCCCTCGCCAAATGTGAGCGAGAAAGAAAAGGAAAACAACGAGGGGTATACCTGTTTTCCGTCTGCATAAAGTCCATTTAATGAAGAGTCCAAATTCAATCTTATTCCATATTCTTCGTCATCAACGACAAGAATAACGTTAGGATGAGACCAGAAGCTTTGTCTTTGAGCTGAATTTGAGCATTCCAGATGCCAGGAAGCCATGTAAGGTGTTTGATCTGGTGAATTTGTAATCATCACGGTTCCATTTGTGTCAAATTTGCAGAAATCAAAACCACCACCGGCCAAAAGGGTCCATTCACCAGGAAGAGTCTTTTCAAGGATCAATTTTTCGAAGTGACCCCGAAACAGAAACAAAGATAAAAGCGCCACACAGAAGAGCGCCAGTATCAGCCATTTCTTCTTTCGCTTCATGAGTTCTCCTCCAAAATCGACTGATTTACCATAAATATCGTGTAAGCTAATTATGCAACGAATCAAGATACATGTCAATTTCTGTTTCAGTCAGGAGTTTTGTGACCATGCAACAGAGAATGTGATCAAGGACGCAGCGAGTGACCATGAAAGTTTGGTCACATTTTCCAGCGCCTGGTCACGTTCCTTCGTCAAGGCTGTGACCATGGTCACATTACATCAATTCAATGGTCCCAGCCGCACAGAAGTCCGAAAGCTTTGAGTTTTCGGACTTTTTATCGCGTAAAATGTCCATCTGCACGCCAACATTTCTTATAACCCTCAGTTCTCTGTGATCCGTTATCTCATATACAGCAGCATTTACCAGCAGATGTCCATGGACTTGAACATAATAGTCAGCAATAGTATCAGTTATATTCTTTTAATTGATTTGTGCGCGAAGCAAATCAGTAATTCTGTTTTCTCAGACCAAAAACCTCCCGTAGAGCGACTGCTTGGCGGGAGGTTTTTGGTGCTGCTCCATTGTTGAACACGGCTTCCGGCTCTCAAGCTGACACTCCGGGAGACTGTGTCACCGGCTTACTCCTTTTCCCAGGTTATCACCCAGGCCTCCGACGTCCCGCCTGCGGGAGCATAGACAGCGGACAGGGAGCTGCATCCCTCAAAAGCGAAGGGATCCACTGAGCAATTCTTCGGCAGCCAAATTTCCCTGAGCTGTTTGCAGTTCCTGAAAGCGCCGTCCTGGATCGAGAGACAGCCTCCAGGGACCACCAGCACCTGCAGTGCGCTGTTTTCAAAAGCTTCTGATTCGATCACCTGGATATTTTCAGGCAGCACGTATATGCCTTCTCCGACAAGTGAGGGATCATAGACGCTGTTGACGAAGTGCGGCGTTGTGTCGATTTCCAGGTATCCGTTGTTCACCGCTGCTTCAGACTCCAATACCTCGATGGCGGAAACGTTGTCGACTTTGTCAAAAGCCAGCAGCCGCTCTGTATTCTGCCATGAACAGAAGGGGTTTGAAAGATTACCGTCCGGCCGATCCGTGGTGACGATGAACTCGCTGGCACTGACCGTCATCGTCCGAGTTCGCCAGTCGTTCAGCCAGAATCCATCCGCATAGATCACAAGGTTTCCCGGTACGACGATCGCGTTGACCCGGTTATCCGTGTAATAGCAGGTGATGCCGCTCATCTCAGAGAACAGGGTCCTGCCGTTGGCTGTCAAGGCGTACGTAAAGGCAGTCAGCAGATCTTCCCCCGTCAGTTCGAAAAGGTATATCTTGTTGTCAAACGGGAACATGGTGTAGACGTCTGAACGGGAAATATCCCTCTCTCCACTTTCGCTGTCCACCTCAAAATCCGCTCGAAGCCCGCCGCTGTTGACAAAGCCGATATCCGCGTCGTTGATGCGGGCCACAATGGAACTCATCCAGTTGCCGCAGGTGGTGCTCCGTTCGCCGCTTCCGGGAAGGTAGACATATCTCAAGGCAGAAACAGTAATGGTTCCGACCTTCGTTTCGAGTAATCCGGATATCAACTCAACCACATCATCTGTCAACGCGACGATCTGCTGATCCAGAAGGCCTGCGTTTCCTTCGGTGTTGGTCAGAGCAGGTACTGAGACGACTGCTGCGTTTTCCACCCGGCTGAACCGGGTAATGCCCTCTTCCAGTGAAAAGACCATATCCACCCGGGCGTAAGCCTTGCCATTGCAGGACGGTTCCATATAGGGCAGCCCCCATGAGGTTGCCCCGCAGGCATTCCTGTGGGTATGGCCGCCCAGAACCAGGTCGATCGCCGTGTTCTCTCCCAGGGCGTTAGCCATGGTGACAGCAGTTTCGTGGCCGAGAAGGATGGTGGCATCGCAAGCACCGGAGCTTTCAAGCTGGTCCGCCAAGGCGTTGACTTCGGCGTAATCCAAAATAATGCTGTACCCGGCTCCGGAGAACCGATCTGTCATGATGCTGGAGCCGTAATCTCCTGCGATGCCGATGACAGCAACCTTCACAGGCAGTTCGTTCCCTTCGTCATCAACTGCCGTTTTCTCCAGAATGATGTAATCCCGGCCCCACGAAACTTTTCCGCCGTTCCGATAAAGGTTGGAAACGACGATCGGGATGTTATTTACACCCTGCCAGCCGTCGCCCAGGTCATAATCCATCATGGTGCCGTTGCTGTCGACAGTGTTCTCGACGCCCCAGTCAAATTCGTGATTGCCCAATGCGGCCGCGTCATATCCCATAAGGGCGTAAGCCGCTGAAAGGGCATTGCCGTTCGTGAGGTTAGACATGGTCATCCCCTGATAGATGTCGCCGCCGTCGAGCAGGATCGCCTTGTCCCGGCCATTCCTTCTGGCAGCATTCACCCTGTTGGATATGCAGGCAAGCAGATACTGCGTCTGTCCATCGTCTGTCACATTAGCCAGATAGCCATGCACATCACTTGTCTCAAACACAGGCAGGGAATAACAGATCTCCTGAACGAGCGGTTCCTCCGGCATCCTGTTTCCCATACGGTAAAAGCACATGGTAAATTGCGCTAAGTTGGAGTTGCTTCCCTTGCCGTACACGGTGAAATATGAACTGTAAAATTCCGGGTAATAGTTGCGGAAGGTTGTTGAGCCGTTGCTATAGCTGGCTGAAGGGTTGTATAGGAAAACGTCATCCTTAAATTGCCATCTGCTTCCCTCCTGGAGATCCTGGGTGAAGAAAAGGGCCTTGCCATCCGCGGATGACGTGAGGTAACCGGTGCTGCCCATAAGATACCAGCCGTTTTCCGCACCAGCCAGCTCTAACACGGCGGCATTTTCCGGTATGGCAGTCAGCACCTGTCGGGTCGCGGTACGGCCGGTGGTGACTTTACCAGCAGATAAACGGGCACTGGTCACGGCATCAAGGCATAGAGCCATGTCGTTTGACTCGCATACGATCATGATCCGGTCTCCTGCGATCAGATCAGACGGGCTCACTTTCTCTGCGATGATTATGTCGCCTGTTCCGGTGGGGTCTTCAGCCCTTGCCGGGATCTGAATTCCAAAGATGCCTGTGATGACACATATGGACAGCAATAAGATGATAAGTGTATTGATTTTTTTCATATTTCCGGATACCTTTATGTCGTCAAACTGCATGCGCTCCTGCCTGATTTCCATATAAATTATATGTATGATCGTTTGGATATGCAACACTTTGAATCAGAATTCCCAACGTTTTCCATACTCTTCCTCGCCGGCATTCGGAATGAAGAGACGGCGTCGATTTGGAAAACACGGCTCAAGTGATACACACCTGAGTCAGGAACTCGTGTTTCATGACGGATTGCCTCCGGCATTCATCTGTTGATGAATGTCAGAGACAGAATTTCCGAGAAAGCAGAGTTTATCGATCTGTTCGGAAATGTCATAGATAAAATCGGTCAGCCCAGTAACAAGCTAACCGACTTCTGATCGAGTGATCGAATTGATAATAGAGCCTGTACAGTCTCCCGTTTGATGATTATGCCGGTTTCAGCAACGGCAGCATCGCGAAACATTGACTTGCTAATGGTTATTGGAATCATATTATAACGGGATTTTTCGAGAAACCAGGCTTAACGTGTCAGTGCGCTGCATTCGCATTGCAGAGGCAGGGGTTCGGCTTCCCCCTATGCTCACCAATGAAACAGAGACTCGATCAAACGACCGGGTCCCTTTTATTGCATTGAAGGCCGAAAAGGCATAGTGGGAGAAGTTGGATCTGAACCAATGCAGACCGAAACCGTCGAGTTTACAGTCCACCCCTTTTGACCAGACTCAGGCATTC
>DBXA01000041.1:10102-15970 GCA_002309235.1 Christensenella sp. UBA1224
CTCCGGGGCCACAACCCGGCGCTCTGACCGGCTGAGCTACACGCAACATATTTGGCTCGGCGTATAAAGGCGATGCCCTGCCGAATAGACCATACTGTATATATGGTGACCCCTGCCGGATTTGAACCGTGCATTGCCGTCTTGAAAGGGCACTGACCTGTCAGCCGAAGAAGCCATGTCAGCCCTGTTGACAGAGCCCAGTTATTATGCGGGGACCTGATCCTGTTGGGCATCCCCTTTAAAAATGAGGATATCATCGATCCGCACTCCGAAAACGGCTGAGAGGACCGCAAGGTTGTCCACCGTCGGCAGTGCTGTTCCACGCTGCCACTTGTAGATGGCCTGCGGCGTGTTGAAACCGAAAATACCCTGCAGACCCCGCACAGTAATGCCTGCATTTGCCCGCAGGCGGGCAATGTTGATACCTGTTGCATTCATGTCGATGATCGGGATTCGATCCATTTTATTTACGCTCCTTTTCCGGCGCAGAGCCGGTATGGAACCGGCTCAGTTCGCCTTGAAGTTGTAGATTGGTTTCAGGACTTCGATGATGTCCACGCTCTCACTGATCACATCAATGATATCCTTAAGAGACTTGTAAGCCATGGGAGCTTCATCCAGGGTGTTTTCATTGACCGAAGTCGTGTATATGCCGTCCATTTCTCTGCGGTATTCATCCATGTCCAGGTATTCCCTTGCCGCCGTTCGCGACATGATGCGGCCGGCACCGTGCGGTGCAGAGAAGTTCCATTCCGCATTGCCCTTGCCAACGGCGAGGATACTGCCATCGCGCATATTGACGGGGATCAGCACCTTCTCACCTGCATGGGCGGCGATAGCTCCCTTTCTGAGGATCATCTCATCAGTATCGATGTAGTTATGGATGGTGTGAAAGGCCTCCACTGCTTCGATCCCAAGCCGTTCGAGGATGATCTCCGCCATTCGTTCCCTACTCCTGCGGGCAAACCGCTGGCAGATCTCTACATCGTGGAGGTAGTCCTCCAGATACTTGCCATACACGAAACAGAGGTCTTCCGGAATGGTCGACTCATGGCTTTTCCAGTGCAGCGCCTTCAGTGCGCCTTCGATCTCCCTGCGACGACCCGCGGCCTTGTATTCCGAGATGATGGTATCGCGCTTTGCGAAGTATTCCTCCTTGCCCTTATTCAGATCGATGGCAAGACGCTGGTAGATCTCCGCTGCCTGCTTTCCCAGATTTCGTGAACCGGAATGGATGATCAGGTATTTCGTGCCGTCGGCTGCCCGATCGATCTCTATGAAATGATTCCCGCCGCCCAATGTGCCCAGGCTGCGCTCCAGACGTTTTGTGTCCTTCAGCTCACGGTAACAGCGCAGATCCGTCAGATCGAATCGTTCCTGCCGTCCCTCCCAAACATCCATTCCGGACGGGATGAAATGCGCAGCGGCGTCCATCTGTTCCATATCGATCTCGATCTGCCCAAGGTTGACCGTGTACATACCGCAGCCGATGTCTACTCCAACGATGTTGGGAACAACTTTGTCAGTGACCGTCATGGTCGTTCCGATGGTACAGCCCTTCCCGGCGTGAACATCCGGCATGATGCGGATACAGCTGCCCCGGGTGAACTCATGATCACACATCCTCCGGATCTGCTCAACGGCTTCATCCTCAATGATCGTGGCAAAACAGAGGGCGGTATTTGCCTTTCCCCTGATCTCCATCATTTTCATCACTCCCTGCTTCTAAGCTTGAAAAAACCGCCTGCCTCATATAAGGCAAGCGGCTTGACGATCTGTTTGATCCCCGGTTATTCTATGAGATCATGCAGCCATTCTTCTTTGCCTTATATGAGCGTGCGAAAAGACTATCCGGATGATCTAAGCCGGACAGGTATTCAGGATGCTCTATATAAGACGCGGCAAAACGAATGGCGATCATGTCTCTTTCCTTTCCGGGCAATGCCCTGTTTTATGCCCCTACTATAGCACGGATCTCACTGTTTGTAAAGAAACCCGTGGTATAAACCGATCTGTTAATCTCTCTCCATTTGGAGGATGACCTTCAGGATGCGTTTGGCGCAGGCCTGGAGTTCACCCAATGTCAGCGGATAAGGAACCTCGCCCGCCTTTTTATCCAGAGCATTCAGGATATCATTCACATCACCCTCGCTGCCAGGCATGGTCAGGTCATTGCCCGCTTTCACGCAGCCGGAAGCGTAAGAGTTGCCGTATTTGAACTGAACCGTGCCGCCGAACAGATCTCCCGTGGTGCCCCAGTCGGTCATGACAATGCCCTCAAATCCCCATTCATCCCTGGCCATGGCATTGATCAGGTCATAACTGTTGGCAGTATGCTCTCCGTTGATCAGGTTGTAGGATGTCATGATGGATTTCGGCTGCGCTTCCTTTATCGCGATCTCGAACCCCTTCAGATAGATCTCGCGGATGGCGCGCTCATCCACGTGGGAATTCACATGGTTGCGGTTATCCTCCTGGTTGTTGAAGGCATAGTGCTTGATGGTCGTTCCGGCGCTCTTATGCTTCTGCACCCCGCGGGTGTCTGCGGCGGCACAACGCCCCGCCACCAGGGGATCTTCGGAATAGTATTCGAAATTCCTTCCGCACAGAGGATTGCGGTGGATGTTCATGCCGGGCGCCAGCCACAGATCGCAGCCGAATTCTTCCATCTCTCCGCCCACGATATCGCCGGCGGCCTCTATGGCATCCACATCCCAGGTCTGCGCAAGCAGTGTCGCTATCGGGATCGCCGTCGTGTACTGATAGTAGGTCACCGCGTCCTCGGGGATCTCGGGTTTGGGCATCATATCCTGCAAAAGCTCAAAGCCGGGGAACGGCGATCCAACGCTGTAGATCTTTCCCGCGGGATCGACCTTGAAAACGGGCGTCAGCCTGAGCCCCGCCGGGCCATCCGGAAGGATGAGGTTGCGCACGCCGCGATCCTCCAGCAGGAGGGAGGTCGTATCACCGGCAGCACCGGGACATGCGGCGGATGCCGCGCCGATCTGCGGCCCTTCGGCCATGAAATTGCCGCGGGAGGTCCCGACGCACAGCGTCGCCATTTCAAACGGCGTAAGCTGACTCACCAACTCATCCAATGTCGCCCTGCCGCTGCGCACATCCTCCATGGTGATCTTTTCGGTCTTATCGGTCTTGGGGATCACCTCTGCCGAGCCGCTGTAGCGGATGACTTTTTTGTCAAACTTTCCTGCATTCAGTACTGTTACCTTCGCCTTTGCCTTTTCTTCCGCTTCTGCCGGATAGGAGTAAGGTACAGCGCCTTTGCGGCTGAGGAGCTTCATCTCGCAGTCCAGAAGCAGCTTGTTTTTCAGCTGTTCCGTAACGACATCATCGTCCAGCTTCAGCGCAGCTATGACCCGGGTGGCCCTGGAATGCACGCCTGCGCGGATATAGTAGGTGCCCTTTTCCAGTACCCATGCTGCCTTCTGCGGATCAAAGCTTGCCATGCTTCTGGTCTCAAAGGTGATCTCCAGGGTCTCGGATCCGCCCGGCGCAAGCTCCTTTGTCTTGCCATACCCTGCCAGCTCCTGATAAGGCTTTTCCAGAGCGCCTTCCGGAGCGGAATAGTATACCTGCACGACCTCGCGCCCGGGCAGCTTGCCTGTATTGGTCACCTTCACACGTACGCAGACCTGCTTTTCATCTGCACGGACATCCTCCGGCTCAACAGTGAAGGTCGTATAGGTCTTACCATATCCAAAGGGATACTGCGGCGCGATATTGAAGGTATCAAAATAACGGTAGCCCACGTAGATGCCCTCGGTATAATATTCATCATCCACATCCCCGTTGCGGTGACTGAACGTATCCGCGCAGGGATAATCGGTATAATTGACGGCCCATGTGCTGGTCAGGTGCCCGCTGGGCGCAGCCTTGCCCGTCAACACGTCCGCCAGTGCGTAACCGCCGAAATTGCCCGCCTGGCTCATGAGCAGTATGGCATCCACGCCTTCGATAGCCAGGAGCTCTTTCATGTCGATGACGCTGCCCACGTTGAGTACCACGATAGTCCTGGCATAGGCAGAAGCGATCTTCCTGATCGCCGTTATCTCCTCTTCCGTCAGCTCATACTCGCCCGGAAGATCCCTGCGGTCCTTACCCTCGCCGGAATTGCGCGCAAGCACATAGACCGCCGTATCGGTCTCGCCCGTTTTCAGGTCTGCGTCCTCTATGGGCCGGACAGCCGGTTCGATAAAGGGATCGCTGAAGATCCTCATGATCGCGGAGCGGCCCTCTTTTTTGAAAGCCTCGACCAGCTTCATGCTCCAGGCATACTTCGCATCGTCAAAAGCCTTCATGTCCCGGTCGATCCAGTCTTTGGTAACGATGGTAAAGCCGGCAGCTTCGAGCCCCTGCTCGACATTGACCACACTCCTGCTGTTCACATCGCCGGAGCCTGTTCCGCCCTTGACGGTCCTGCGGGCTCCGTTTCCATACAGCGCTATCTTCCCCGGAGTTCCGCCAAGGGGCAGAGCACCGTTGTTCTCGAGCAGGACCATTCCCTGCGGGGCGATCGCCCTGGAAAGTTCCCCGTTCCTCAGTTCTCTCTCACTGACCTCCGGGTTCGTTGTCGCAAAAATCCTGGCCATGTTTTTCTCCTTTCATATCCCTATTGATCCGTTCTGACCGGCTATGCTCAGCAATAACCGACAGATAACTGCTTCTGATACCATTATATCGGGTTTGGCCGAGATGAACAAGTCCCTGGAGCCGAACTTCAGGCCGCTGTCTGCGTGATCTTTTCTGCGAGACCGATCAGATGCCGGGCATACCCGTTCTTTCGCAGTAAAAGCTGTCGTCATCCGAACCGTATGTATAGCTGCCGAGATGGTCGTCCTCCTGTATCATCACGGCACTTGCAGCCGGGATCCATCCGCCGGACCGGAATCCCTCACCCGGAAATTGAAAAAACGGCATCGCACTATTCCGGCACCGTGCCATATAGTTCTCAAGGAAGGTGGCAGTCCTGTTCATCCATGTATTCGAGAAGCCAGATCATGCTTGATCAGCTTCTGCCTTTGTCACGGTGC
The DNA here is from genome assembly GCA_002309235.1 of Christensenella sp. UBA1224. GTDB lineage: Bacteria > Bacillota > Clostridia > Christensenellales > Aristaeellaceae > UBA1224. The sequence goes on from DBXA01000041.1 coordinate 15,154, forward strand.
TAAGACCGCAGATCCGCATAGCCATGAGGTAATTCCCGTTGTCCTTGGAGCGGCTCTGACGGATCAGCACCCGGTATGGCGTATCGGCTTCCCAATCGTATCTCACCATGCATAGAGCGCCGTTCCCTTCGCCGTCAGGATCCCGGCTCTTCAGGGGATCGGAAGGATAGACGACCTTCATATGCGCCTTGATCACATTCCCTTTGTTATCCGCGCATCAGACATCCCATACGGACATCCATTCAGGCCGGCAGCAGATGCCCTTCCTGTTTTCTCTTGACAAATACATGCTCAAGAGAGTATATCTTCTGTATATCCGTGAGAGATCAGGATCACTTTGGCAAAGGAAGCAGGACGCATGAACGGATTGGAATGCAGAAATCAAAAGATTATTGACGCTGTGATAGAGAAAGAAAGAGCATTGTGCCCCGGCGCGATAGCTCTTATCGGGATATACGGCTCTTTTTTGACGGGAGATATACACCCATTGTCCGATCTGGACCTTTTGATCCTGATCAATGACGACCGGGGATGGCAGCTCGGAACAGCTTTCATACAGGATGACCTTGGCGTAGGGCACGATATCTACTGTACAGATTGGGAAAGCCTGCGCCGGGATGCCCGTTATGAACACCCCCATATAGCAAAGCTGATGGATTCCCGCATCGTGTATTGCGCGGAAGCGAAATACCGGGAGGAGCTTGAGGACCTTCGTGAACAAGTGCGTAAAAAGCTGGCGGAACCGTTTGGAGCAGCAGACCTCCAAATGGCCGAAAAAGAGCTGAAGGAAGCCCGGTGCTGCTATGCGCAGGCAATG
>DBXA01000041.1:16021-17408 GCA_002309235.1 Christensenella sp. UBA1224
TTGCAATGCTTAACAAGACGTATTTCCGGAAAGGCGTCAGAAGACGTTATGAGGAACTCAACGCCATGGAGAAACGGCCGGCAAAGCTTTGCGCTATGATCGACGGTATCCTGACGGCAGCAGTTCCGGAACAACTGAAAGAACGGGCAACATTTCTTATGCGAGAGCTTACCGTCTGCTTTCATGTAACCGAACGAGCTCTTAAGCAGGAGAAAAAGCCTGCCGACGCCGAAACGCTTTCCGGCACCTACGAGGAAATGTACTCCAATTGGCACGGAAAAATGCTCGCGGCTGCCCGATTCAGAGACCGCCATCTGGCCTTCATGAGCCTTGAGAGCATGAATGAAATGCTGAACGATATCGCAGGCGAAACTGATATCGGATCTTATGATGTGCTTTCCGTGTACGATCCGGAAGATCTTGACAGATCTGCCGACGGGTGCGATGCAGTGCTTCGGGATTATTTGAGAGAATACGAAAAAGCCGGATTAAAGCCGGAACGGTATGCGGATATCGATTTGTTCCTAAGCGCATACCTGAAACCGATAAGACATACCTAACGCTTTTAAAACATCTATGATAGAATCCTGATATAAGCATCCCGTTTTTGTTCGGGGAAACCATACACCGGCCGGCATCAGTCTTTTCAGATGAGGAAAAACATGAAAAGCTGGCAGGATCAAAATCATACACTCTAAGCAGAAAAGAGGAAGACCGTGGCGAAGAGGATACTGATCTCCGTCTTATTGATACTGATATTTCTTATACCCTCCGCATCGGCGATGATCGGAGAAGAATTCTTCAGCATATGGCTGGATCTGGAAGCATTTGATCCCATCATTGAGCAGAACCAGGATCTTACTATGAAAGGCATGATCCGCTCCAACGGCTTCATCGACAGAGTCGAAGCTGCCTTGTACGACCTGAGGCTTCTCAAGACGGAAAAAACCTGGTTATGGACGCCGCAGGATGCGGAAGGCGTCGAGGAGCTTTCTCTGAAAAAGCTGGTGTATGCCATCACAAAGGATATCTCCGCGGGTGAAAAGCGCCTGACGATAACGGCAGAAGGACGGGGAAATACATTTTGCCTTCTTGATCAGGAGCTGTACAAATGCGGTTCCAGAGGGCCTCTTGCCAACATTTCCGCACAGTGCACCTTCTCCTGCTCCGACAGGCGGCGCGAGATCTGGTATGACAACGATTCAGAGCACAGATGGATCTCCAAGGGAGCCCAAGACGTACTGACCATCACCCTGCCCGAAGGCATCTGCGGTGAGGGTTTCCAGGTGGAATGGTTCCAGACGCCTGACTGCGCGGATATCTGCTTTATCGCGGAAGACGGTACATCGACAGGTGAACAGCATTACACCGGTAGCAGCTTCATGCC
>DBXA01000041.1:17477-23764 GCA_002309235.1 Christensenella sp. UBA1224
TATTCGAGCGGGGCAAAGTACCCTCCATGGTCCAGAAATGGCATGAAACAAGCGAAAAATGGGATCTGATGCTGGTCTCCACCCATCAGGATGACGAGATCCTCTTCTTCGGCGGCGCTGTCCCCTGGTACACCGCCATGGGACGTGAGGTCGGCGTGGTCTACATGACAAAGTGCAGCCATATCCGCTACAAAGAGGCATTAAGGGGCCTTTGGAGCTGTGGGCTCACCAATTACCCGGTGTTCCTGGGGCTGCGGGACGGACACATGGAATCCCGCAAGGCAGCTTTTGAAAGCTGGGGCGGTGAAGACAGGGTCGTATCCATGCTGGTAGAGCAGATAAGGCGCTATAAGCCGGAAGTTGTGATCACCCATGACTTTAAGGGCGAGTACGGTCATAAGCAGCACATCGCAGCGGCTTATGCCGTCTCCCGCGCGGTGGAAGCTGCCGCCGACCCTGCCCAGTTCCCCGATTCTGCGGAAAAGTGGGGCGCTTGGCAGGCAAAGAAGCTGTATATCCACCTGTGGAAGGAAGGACAGGTCAAGCTTGACTGGAATGAGGAAGTACCCGGCTTTGACGGCTTCACAGGCATGCAGCTGGCGCGTCGAGCCTTTGACAAGCACCGGTCCCAGCAGCGTTTCGTTCGCTTCAACCTGGGGTATAAGTATCCGAACTGGCTTTTCGGCCTGTATTCGACATCCGTAGGGCCCGATGAGACCCGCTCGGATCTGTTTGAGCATATCTATTGATCATACCGTACAGAAAAAGGAGCTGTCATGAGAAAAAAAGTCTTTGCCGCGATCGTGCTTGTCCTGACCTTCCTCCTGCCCTCCGCTTCCGCGATGCCGGGAGAAGAATTTTACTGCATCTGGCTGGATCTCGAGGAGTTCGATCCCATCATCGATACAGGCGAAGATTTCATCATGAAGGGCACCATACGATCCGGAGAAGCTATAGACCGGGTAGAAGCGGTATTGTATGACCAACGGCTCCTCAAAGTGGAAAAGACCTGGTCCTGGTCGGCCGATAAGGGAAAAAACATCAATTCGATCAGCCTGGACAGGATGAAAGCGAAACTGATGAAAGGTGTCACAGCGGGTGAGAAGCGTCTGACCATCACCGCCGAGGGCCATGGACGCACCTTCGAGCTTCTCGACCATGAGCTGTACAAGTGCGGCTATGCTGAACAGATCGCCAATATAAGCGAGAAATGTACCTTCTCCTGTTCCGACAGGCGGAAAAAGATACTGTACGACAACAGCGCAAAATACCGGTGGGTTCCGGAGAGTGCCGAAGACATGCTGACCGTAACGCTTCCGGAAGGCACGACCGGCGAAGGCTTTCAGGTGGAGTGGTTCCTTACGCCAGGCAGCGCGGATATACGCTTCTACGACAATGATGGCACGCTGATCAGGCAGGATGTTTTCGGACCGGACAGTTTTATGCCGATCATCTCCTGGTTCCCTCTCCCCGAAGGGACGCGATACTTTACACTGTCCGTTCCCGGTTCAGAAATAGAAGAACTGCTGGTGTTCGAGCGCGGGAAAACGCCTTCCATGGTACAAAAATGGGAGGAAACACCTGAAAAATGGGATTTGATGATCATATCCGCGCACCAGGATGACGAGCTTCTGTTCTTCGGCGGCACGATCCCATGGTACAATGCCCTGGGAAAAACAGTCGGCGTGGTATATATGGCAGACTGCGGCCACAAACGCTATGAGGAAGCACTGCGGGGGCTCTGGAGCTGCGGCCTTAAGAACTACCCCGTGTTCCTGAACCTGCCCGACAAGCGCTTAGGCTCTCTGGAATGGGCCTTTACCTTCTGGGGCGGCGAAGATAAGATCACGGAAATGCTCACAGAGCAGATACGGCGCTACAAGCCGGATGTCGTGCTCACTCACGATTTTGAAGGAGAATACGGCCATAAGCAGCACATGGTGACGGCGTATTCCGTCGCAAACGCCGTAGATGCCGCGGCAGACCTCGCCCGATACCCCGATTCTGCTGAAAAGTGGGGCGTGTGGCAGGCGAAGAAGCTGTACATCCACCTGTGGAGTGAAGAACGGACAGATCTCGACTGGGGAAGGGATATCAAAGGCTTCGGCGGCCTGACCGCCATGGAGATCGCCCGCCGCGGGTACGATAAGCACCGTTCCCAGCAAAGGGGCGTACACTTTTCCTGGGGCTACGAATACCCCAATTGGATCTTCGGATTGTACTCTACAACAGTCGGCCCGGACATTACCGGAACAGATCTCTTCGAAAATATCAGATGATGAAATACCATCAGCCATGCCTCTCAATGTACTCTTGTTTTTCCCTCTCATCCTCCGCCTTGAGAGATGAGGAATTGCTGATGCCGGCGAGGGATTCCATGTGATGCCGGAATTCATGGCGCAGGGTGCCGCGCAGGATCTCGTATGCCTGTTTTCTGTCAGCATGCGGATAAACCCTGTCAAAGGACCCCTTATACATTATGATCTGCCGCATGCCGGCTGAAACCTGATACTTTCCCATGATGAACAAATCGTCTTCACGGGCGTAATCCGGGATCACCAATGCCTCCGACACGATCACGCCGCCTGACAGTTCCCGAAAAAATTCCTTCGGAAGCTCATCCAGCAGATCCGATATGATCATTTTATACTCTTCGAGATCGATCATGATCCTCCCCGTATCCGGTGCCGTCGTATGCGGCCGCCGCATCCTTTCCGGTTTATTATAACGGATTACGGACAGCGAAGTCAAAACAGCCTGACAGATCCGGGTAGACAGACGACAGGTTCAAATGTTAAAATACGGACAAGAGACAAACGCAGGAGGAAAAAACCATGAGACCGATCCGTCAGCCGTGGAAAGGGACTATGACCGCGCGCGAGCGCTTCAACCGGCAGATGCATTATCAGTCTGTAGATCGCTGCTTCAATATGGAGTTCGGATATTGGAACGAAAACTTCCGGGAATGGCCTCTGTTTTATGAAAACGGGATCACCAGCAACCGGGAAGCGGACGCGTTCTTCAGCTTTGACCGGATCGAGGTGATCGGAGGAAAGACATGGATGTGCCCTCCCTTTACGGAAAAAGAAGTCGGCAGGGTCGGGAACAAGGTCATCCTGATAAACGCCGACGGGCTTACAGCCGAGGTACTGGCCTCCGGCCGAGATACCATCCCCCAGTTCCTGCATTCCTCCGTGACCACGCCGGAGGACTGGAAGCGCGTAAAGGAAGAGCACTTTGATCCGGATGCCCCTGAACGCAAGCTGGATATCCAGGCATTAAAGGCCGCACACCCCGACGACAGGGACTACCCTCTTGGCGTCAGCTGCGGTTCCATGATAGGCAAGATACGCGATATGCTCACTTTTGAAGGGCTGGCATACGCCTGCTTCGATTACCCTGAGATGGTCGAGGACATGGTCGAGACCTGCTGCGTGCTGGTGGAACGATCCCTTGATCAGCTGCTGGGAGAATTTCAGTTCGATTACGCTTCCGGCTGGGAGGATATCTGCTTCAAGAACGGGCCCATCGTCACGGTGCCCTTCTTCCGGGATGTGGTCATGCCCCGTTATAAGCGCATCCGCAAAAAGCTGGATCGATACGGGATCGACATATGGTACACCGATTGCGACGGCGACGTGAGACCGATCCTGCCATACCTGCTGGAGGGCGGCATCAATTGCCTGTTCCCGTTTGAGGTAAACAGCTGCGCGCATCCCGGCGAGCTGCTGGATCAGTACGAGGGACAGCTGCGCATCATGGGCGGCTTCGACAAGATGGCGCTTGGCACCGGCCGCGAAGCCATCAAAGCCTATATGGAGAGCCTGGAAAAGTACGTGGCGCGCGGCGGCTATATCCCCTTCTGCGATCATCGCTGCCCGCCCAACGTCAAGCCGGAGGATTACCTGTATTATCTGGATCTCAAGGAAAAGATGTTCGGCCTAAAGGCCTGATGCCCATATATACCGCCATGCAGAAAGCGGCTGTGTTCAGCTTCCCTTGAGGAAAGAACACAGCCGCGATCTCTTTCGCAGGGTCTCACAAAAGCCGCCTGCGGTCTGAACCGTTTACGGACGGCCGGGTTTGGGCTGCCTGCCGTCTGCCGAAGGGTTCAGTATCCCGCCGAGCTGCATGACCGCGATTGACGCTTCACGTTGTCTGGTCTCTGCATCCGCCCGGATATCAAAGCAGTAATTCTCCACGATACGGACCGGGTAACCATACTCCAGGTCGTACAATGCCGATACGGCATTGTATAGTGCCATGCCGCGCAGCATATGGTAGGCGGAGGTTATGATCGTGATCGTCTCTGCTCCCTGTTCGCGAAGGATAGCAAGGGAGTTCCATGCGTTTTCCGCCGTTGTCATAGCGCTTTCATCGATAAAGATGCGGTCAGGATCGATCGCGCACTCATCGACCAGGTATTCTTTCATCAGGCCCGCCTCCGTACGGTTGAGCGGATTGTTCTTCCCTGTCGCACCGCCGGAGCAGACAATGATGGCATCCGGGAAAGTCCTGGCGGCAGCGGCAGCGGTATCGCAGCGGCCTATCAGCTCGTCCTTCATCTCCCCGTTCTCAAGCGCATAGCCAAGCACCACAAAAGCATGTTTACGGCAATCCTCAAGCGCCGTCCCCTGAAGCTCCGGCGCGTATTCATCTCCTATACTGATGCGAAGCATATACTCCGGGTCAAGATAAGTCTCTTCCCACTCAGACGCAACTGCCGAAGCGATCCTGTAATCCCTTTCATCAACAGTACGGATCTCCTCCAGTATGGAATCGATCTCCAAAGCGGCATCGGGTCGAGGAGCAGTATATGCAGAAAGCAGACATGAGAGGAGCCGCGTGAGATTTTCCGTATTCCCATCGGCAGGACAATAGTCCTCTGCCCGGACAGCAGTACCGGTCAGCAGCAGGAGGATCAGGAGGATCGCGATCGATCTTTTTTTCATTGCAGTCATTCCTTTCCGTTTATCATGTCCGACGGACCATCCGTCGGTTCAGAACTGCACTGTTATGTCAACTATAACAGTATACCACAAGCGGACTCCTTTCCGGCAGGTCGTCACGCGGAAAAGCACCCTTTTACGATAATCGCTATCTGTGATATACTGTCTTTGCAGCCGGGCAAAAGCCGGCCGAAACAAAAAAAACAAGCTTTCTCGAAACGTATCCGACAAAGCCAGAAAGGAAGCGAAAAAATGGAAGCATTGGAAGCAATCCTCACAAGAAGAAGCACCAGAAACTACAAACCGGATCCGATCGAACAGAAGACACTCGAAAGCATACTCGAAGCAGGCAGACAGGCGCCCAGCGGCGGAAACAACCAGACAAATCATTTCCTCGTCATCCGCAATAAAGATGTCCTGCAAAAGCTGATCTCACTTACCGAAACGGCTTTTTCCAAAATGGAGCCTTACGAAAATATGTATCCGAGTCTGAAGCGTTCCATTACAGCCTCAAAGAAAGGCGGATACGTTTTCTGCTACAATGCCCCGATACTCATCGTCGTCACCAACAGGCGGGATTACGGAAACAACATGGCCGATTGCGCATGCGCGATTGAAAACATGATGGTAGCCGCCAACGCGCTGGATCTCGGCAGCTGTTGGATCAACCAGCTCAAATGGCTGAATGAGGAACCGGAGATCGTCCAATACCTGTATGGCCTCGGCATGAAGGAATATGAGCGCGTGTACGGCGCGGTGATCATCGGGATTCCCGCAAGTCCTGACAGCCTGCCAAACCGCGGTCTGATGCCGCAGAAGGGCAACGAGATCACCTTTATTGACTGAAGCCCAGGAGAAAGGCAGGTATTACATGAAAAAAGCAGTGATCCTTTGGTCCAGCCCGAACAAAAACGGCCTTACCGCTTCAGCAAAGGATCAGATGGTGCGCGGCCTTGCAGACGCCGGCACATCGGTTGAAGAGATCCACCTGAACGAGAAAAAACTGGAACATTGCAGAGCATGCGGAGACGGCTGGGGAACCTGCAATAAAACAGGGGCCTGCGTCATCGACGATGATTTTGCAGGGATATACCAGGTGCTCAAAGAAGCGGACGGCATCGTCTGGATCAGCGCCGTCTATTGGTCTGATATGACGGAATGCATGAAAGCCTTTTTTGACAGGCTCCGCCGCTGTGATGCAGCGTGCAGCCGCTTCCTCGCAGAGAAACGCTGCGTACTGATCGCCTGTGCCGGCGGTACCGGCAGAGGTACCCTGGAATGCATGACGCAGATGGAACGCGGTCTTTCGCACATGGGCATGCGCGTATATGACCGTAT
>DBXA01000041.1:23808-27569 GCA_002309235.1 Christensenella sp. UBA1224
GGAAAGACATACGCCAACCGGCTTGAAAACGGTTTTGACATGTACTATTGAAAAAGGAGATTTATCATGGAATTCAAAGAACTGATCACAAAGCGCCGCAGCATACGGAAATTTGGATCAGCGATCGGACATGAAGTCTTGATCGACATACTGAAGGAAGCGCAGCAGGCTCCTTCCTGGAAAAACCAGCAGACTTCCCGCTGCTATGTCGTCGAATCCCCTGAGATACTCGAAAGCTTCCGTGCGGCCGCTCTCCCATCCTTCAACCAGAAAAGCTCCGCGAACGCCGCCCTCATCGTGACCACTTTTGTGAAAGATGTCGTGGGATTCAATGACGGCACACCTGCCAACGAGATCGGCAACGGCTGGGGGTCCTATGACCTGGGCCTCCACGATGCTTACCTCATCCTGGCCGCAAAAAACGCCGGATACGACACTTTGATCATGGGCATCCGCGATGCCGGAGCGATCCGTGAAAAACTGGGCATCCCTGAAAATGAAGAGGTAATGTCCGTTATCGCGATCGGCAAGCGCGCCGAGGATCCTTCCGCAAGGCCACGCAAAGACCTGACTGAGGTCACCAGGTTCTTTTGATGCTCTCCGCAGCAGGATAAGAGGAATTTAAACAATAAAACGCCGCGCCGTCTTCTTTGTATTGACAGCGCGGCTTCTCTTTAAACCCTATTGCCTGCGGACGATACTGCCGTACTCATTTGCCGTTTCTAAGAGCCAGGCAGAATTCTTCAAAAGTCCCTTCTTTATCGTATGAGGCAAAAGAAAACTGCTGGTATTCCGACTTGTCCCCATCCCAGTAGAGATAGAGCCAGGGCCCGGCATTCCCGCTTTCCAGCGATTCCGTGCGTTTTGTGACCGTACCGCCTTCCAGCAGCCCGAAAAAAGTATCCCACTCTTCACGAGAAAGCTCCACAGTGCCTGAAACCGTGATATCCTCTTCCGTCTGAGGCCAGCCCCCGCCTTCCCTCGTCTCATGGTAGAAATAATACTTGCCGTCTTCCGTATAAAAGCGATATCTCTGGAAAAACGGCGGGTTTGTCGATGTAGAATAGGTATAGTAAAACTCCCGGATCGAATCCTTTGTGATATCGGTCCCTATCGTCATCTCTCCGCTCTTCCATAAAGAACGGAACCAATCCACGATAGATGTGTCTTTCTTCTTTTCGTCCGTTTCCTGCTCCCATGTCTTCTCTCCTGTAAGCTTCACATTAAACTCCTCATCCACCTCCAGAATGTATACCGTCTCGGGTATATCCTCATCCGGTGCCAGCGGGCCCGACATGCGGATGACCAATTCCGTACGCCCCGGAACCCTGCCATGAAATACCATTCTGATACCGTAGGAAGAGCCCGTCGCCATTTCATCGTACGGCTGATCGTATTTTCGGAGAGTTTCGACCCGCACTTTTTCAGGATCCGACAATACCGCATCGTATTCCGGCCCTCCCCCATCAAAAGAGGAGAACTCCATTTCAACTGTCTCCGCGCCGTCTGCCAGATAGCTCAGCAGGAAGCATTCCGTTTCCCGGAATATGCCATAGATCTGCCTGTCGTCATGCACCGCACAGACCGTGCCATCCGAAAAGGTGACCTCGATGCTGCGGGAAGGCGCGTCCAGCGCGAATTCCTCCCTGGACGGAAGGTCTTTCCATGTCTCCGGAGAGTACCCGGAAAGGTATTCTCCCAGCTCATCCAGCGTGTCCCAAGGGAGATCATATTTCTTTACACGTCCGCGGTCCTTTACCGTCAGCATGACATCCTGTGATGTCTTTCCCCGGCTGATCACATAGGAAAGATCCTCGTTTTCCATACCTCCGTATATGGAAAGCTCACAGGAAACGATGTCTTTTTCCTCTGCCTGCGCCGCAGCAGCCACCACGCACAAAAGAAGGCATAAAAACACTACGAGCTTATTCATTCCGGCACCCCCATATCTTGATTCGTTCCTTCAGCCAATCCGTTATCGCTTTGTCACTGCCGTTTGACAGTATCCAGTCAATCACATCTCTTTTGCCGAGCACCTTTTCCAGGAGAGGCCTTTCCAGTTTTTCGAGAAGCGCTGCCGTGTCCGTCTGCGACTGCATCCTGATCTCCTTGAGCAGTACCGTATCCTTCAGCTTTCTGGCCGCTTCGCTCTTTGGATACCCCTGGCCGAAGGGCTCCGAAAACAGCCTTGCGACCGTTCTGTCGAAGTTTTCTTCCCCTGCCCACGTATAACCTTCCCCAAGCGGCAGGGAGACTGCATTCCCGTTGTTGATCTGGGCAAAGAGATAGGCATCCTGCGGCGTTGGGATATAGCCGCACAGGACGCCGGGCATGCTGTTGCAGGCAAGCATCATCCCCTGTCCGGAGGAGCAGCCGGTGACGATAAAGTCAACGGATCCGCTCGACAGCAAAAGCCCTGTCAGTATAGAGATCTCGATATAGCTGTAACGGCAAACATCCGACGGCCTGCAGCCGAAATTGATGACGTCCGATCCAAGCGCATACTTTCTGACCGTATCGAACAAAAGTGTATTCTTTTCCGCCTGGGAGCTCGCCTGTATGACGCCTATCCTCATAGCTCACACACGTTCTGCGGCCTGCCGGCTAAGTAAGCCGTCACATTCTCAAAAACGATATGCGCGCGGCGTACCATAGCCTCTTCGGAAAGGAACGCCACGTGCGGCGTCAGTATCGTATTCTTCGCGTGAAGCAGCGGCTCGGAATCCGGTATCGGCGGCTCCGTATTGTAGACATCGATGCCGGCCCCCGCAATCTTACCCGCGTTCAGGGCATCCGCAAGCGCAGCGCTGTCGACGATAGGCCCCCGCGCGCAGTTGATGAACAGGGCGGAAGGCTTCATGAGACCTATCAGTTCCCTACTGATCATGCCTTTGGTCGAAGCGTTGTTCGGCGTATGGAGTGAGACGATATCGCTTCTTGCCATCAGCTCTTCCAGCGTTACATACGTGATGCCGAGCTCTTTGGCATCCTGTTTTTCATGCCTGGAATAAGCGATCACCCGGGCTCCGAATGCCAGGAACAGCTTAGCTGTGATCATACCGATCCTGCCTGTTCCTATAATGCCGACCGTCCTGCCGGCGATCTCACGCCCCATGAGTCCTGCGGATGTACCGCCGTTCCGAACGCTCCCGTCGCATGCTTTCATATTTCTCAGCAGTGCTATCGTAAGCCCTATCACGAGCTCCGCGACTGTCTGATTCGAATAATTGGCCGCGTTGCAGACCGTGACCTTTTTTTCCCTGCAGGCATCAAGGCCCACATGGTCTATCCCGGTAAACGCAACATCCAGCATTTTCAGTCTGTCAGCCGCCATAACGACCTCCGCCGGATAGGGGTTGTTTGCGATCATTACGATATCACACCCGGCGCTTCGTCTTTTGAGTTCCTCAATATCCGTCGTCTTTTGCTCATACCAGGTAAAGGTATGACCCGCTTCGCGGACAGGGGCGGCGAGCTCCTCGATAAGCTCGGGTTTTACGCCGATCGGCTCCAGAAGACTTATATTCATATAAGACACCCTTTCTTCACAAACTGCAGCCATTATGCCATGATCGTCGACGGCCTGCGTTTCGCTTTGCTCCTTTTCCGCCGACCCGGTAAACCTGCGGTTTTCCTGATCATTATACCATATCGTGCTGCCCGTTTCACTACTTTTCTCCCTCTGCTCATCTCCCAGCCTTGATTCCTGAAACAAAAGCCTCTATAATGACAGCCATAACAGTATATGAGGAAATGATACC
>DBXA01000041.1:27613-37346 GCA_002309235.1 Christensenella sp. UBA1224
GCTCTTTACTGGAGCAACTATGTGACAGTACTGGGCTATTCGAGCGTATATCTCCTTTCATGCGGGTTGACCAATACGATGATCGGCATACTGATAGGCGTATCCGGGGCCGCTGCGGCCATGATACAGCCGCTTGCGGCCGGATATGCCGACAAACCAGGCGCCCTTTCGGTCAAGCAGATCACATGCATTATGGCGGGAGCCGCTTCTGCAGCATCCGCCTGCCTTTTCTTTGCCCGCGGCTCAGGTTCTCTTCTCACAGGGCTCCTGTACGCGATCTGTATCACGCTCCTGCAGGCACTCATGCCGTTTGTCAATTCCCTCGGTACGGAGATGATACGGCAAGGTGTCAAGCTGAACTGGGGTACCGCGCGCGGGACAGGTTCCCTCGTCTACGCGGCTGTCTCCTATCTTACCGGGCTCATCATCGCAAAGGCAGGCATCACGTGTATACCGTCTCTGATGATGCTCACCTATTCCCTCCTGCTGCTTTCAGTCTGTATCTATCCGTTCAAAAAAGGCGATGCAAGCGGTGATCAGCCGGGATCCGCATCGCCTACAAGGCTCGCGGATATGGCCGGGCGCTATCCACGCTTTTTCCTCATGCTGATCGGCATGATGCTGGCGTACATCTCACATGCCTCTGTCACGACCTACCTGTATCAGATCGTTTCGTCCAAAGGCGGCGGGAGTGCCCAGCTCGGCACCCTGATGTCTGTCATGGCACTGGCAGAGCTCCCTGCCCTGTTCGGTTTCCGCCTGTTCCTGAAGAAAGCAGGGAGCGATACATGGCTCAGGCTCTGCTGTATATCCATCACGCTTCACGCGCTGGCGATATCGATCGCGCCGAACATGCCCCTTTTATACTGTGTACAGCTGTTCCAAGCGTTCGGCTGGGCGATCATAGCCATCGCCCCGGTCTATTACATAACGCAAGTGATCCCCAAAGAGGACGCTGTCAAAGGGCAGGCCTGCAACACGATGGCTTATACGATCGGGAGCGTGCTGGCTTCCCTGGCAGGCGGAGGACTCCTCGATATCGGCGGAGCAGGCTTTGTATTGACATTCGCCATACTGACCGGCGCTGCCGGATCCTTCATGGTAGGGATCTACTCCGAAAAGCTCAGAGCACCCGGGAGATAAGGCTGATCTCCGACAACGGCAGGCAGAAAGGATACTATTATGGCTTCCAGAGAAACGTACGCGCAGGCATACCGGGAATTTATGACTGCCGCAGGTGAGATCGGTCTTCCTGAAGAGGTGAGCAGGATCATCGCGCGGAATCTGTCCTCCCCGATAGGGCTTCGCCGCATGGCTTCGTACCTGCGGAACGCCCATCCCAGGAGCATGGAGGAGATCGCTGACGAAATGGTCGCGCTGATGGAGGACCGGGAAGCCTGGATCCGCAAAAAACAGGCGGAGGAGAGCTCCAACAGATACAATGAATGGCTGAACAGCGATATGAGGGAGCCGGAAGATTGACAGTACCGCAGAAAGGATCAAACAAATGAACATACAGATCTTCGGAACGAAAAAAAGCGCCGATACGCGCAAGGCAGAACGCTACTTCAAAGAGCGCGGCATCAAGTATCAGTTCATAGACCTTAAGGAAAAAGGCATGACAAAAGGCGAGCTCACCAAGATCAGCCAGGCAGTCGGCGGCATCGACGCCATGATCGATCAGAACTGCCGGGATCAGGATCTGCTCGCACTCATAAAGTATATCGCTCCCGAGCAGAAGACCGATAAGATATTGGAAAACCAGTCTGTACTCGTGCAGCCGATCGTTCGCAGCGGGCAGAAAGCAACGCTTGGCTACCAGCCGGATACCTGGAAGAACTGGAATTGAAAAGGGGCTGTCTCTTCGTGAGACAACCCCGCCATCCAGATAAGTTCGTCCGTTCGGAGATCGTACATGCTTATTTCAGCTTCCAGATAAGATCCTTTACGAGGAGCTCTTCCTCAAGCTTTTCGGGCGTGGTATCCTTTGAGATGTGAACGAATTCGATATCCATCATGCGTGCCCAGTCGCGCAGCATTTCTGCGGAAACATCATAGCTGAGCACCGTATGGTGCGCGCCGCCCGCCGTGATCCAGCATTCAAGGCCCGTCGTAAGGTCCGGCATAGCGCGCCACATGACGCGCGCAACGGGCAGGTTCGGCATGGGCATGATGGGCTTGACAGCCTCGATATCCTGCACGATCAGGCGAAGCCTTCCGCCCATATCGATCAGTGAAGCAACGACCGCGGGGCCTGCCTTTCCCTCGAATACCAGGCGCGCCGGATCCTTTTCGTTCATACCGATCCCAAGATGGTGCGTTTCGATCCTGGGCTTATCAGCGGCAAGGGAAGGACATACCTCCAGCATGTGCGCGCCGAGGGAATATTCCTGTCCTTTCACGAGGTGGTAGGTATAATCCTCCATAAAGGCGGATGCACCGTTGCCGCCCTCGCCCATGGCCTTTAAGACAGCTGTCATAGCGCTCACTTTCCAGTCGCCTTCGCCGCCATAGCCATAGCCCTGCGCCATCAGGTGCTGGGATGCCAGACCGGGAAGCTGCTCCATGCCGTAAAGATCCTGGAAGGTATTGGAGAACGCTTTACAGCCTTCGCGATCCATCATCCTTTTGATGGCGATCTCTTCCTTTGCCTGATAGCGGATGGAGGCGATGTTATCGGTCGCGATGTCATAGTTCTTCTCATATTCTGCCATGAGCGCATCGATCTCCGCCTCGGTGACCGTGTTCATCTCTTTGACAAGATCTCCCACCGCCCAGGTGTTTACCTGCCAGCCGAGCTTGATCTGCACTTCCACCTTGTCGCCTTCGGTAACAGCAACCTCACGCATGTTGTCTCCGAAGCGCATCACCTTCATGCCCCGGGAAACTGCCGCGCCGACAGCCGCCTTCATCCAGTCGCCGAGCCTCCTGTGGACAGCCTCGTCCTGCCAGTGCCCGGCGATCACCTTGCGCGGCATGCGAAGGCGCGCCGCGATAAAGCCGTGCTCCCTGTCGCCGTGAGCCGCCTGGTTGAGGTTCATGAAATCCATGTCGATCTCTTCGTTCGGGATGCCGACATTGTACTGCGTGGCAAAATGGCAGTATGGCTTCTGCAGCGCTGCAAGGCCATTGATCCACATTTTCGAAGGGCTGAAGGTATGACACCAGGTGATGATACCGGCGCATTCCTCACAATAATTGGCTTCCTTTACCGTTTCCGTGATCTCCCGGTTGGTCTTAGCTGTTACCTTGTACACTACCGGGTAAGGCAGCACCTTCGTCAGTTCCGCCGCCATCTCCTTCGCACGGGCATCGACCGTATCCAGCACACCCTGTCCGTACAGGTCCTGGCTGCCGACGATAAACCAGAATTCAAACTTTTTCATAGCGTATCTCCTCCAGATGTCTTTATAGTATCTTCCCTCCGGCGGGATCAGATCCTTCCTTACGTCTATTGTACCATATTCCCTGCGGATATTGAACCTTCTTTATAGGTATCCTTTGCCGGAGGATGCGGAAAATCTTTTCAAAAGAACGGAAAAAGAACAAATTGTAACCAATTGTAACCAATTTAAAAACATTAGCACTCAACTGTTGACAGTGCTAAAATCCCGACTATAATAGCTATCGTACGAAAGAACAACAGCTCCCGGGAACAGGAAAGCCCGGATGGCAAGACAGATCCAAAGGAGGTATTAACCATGAAAAAGACTAATAACACCATGAAGCGGCTCCTTGCCGCAGCCGTTTGTATCATGCTCGGCTGTGCGCTGTTCGCGGCTATCCCGCGCACATCGGCAGAAGGTGAAACAACAACAGTCGTCGTAACAAGCCCGTTCACATCGGCGATCGCGCAGGTGCGTGACAGTGTCGTCGGGGTCAGCAACTACCAGCAGGTCCGTTATTCCAACTACGGATACGGATGGTACGGCTTTGGCTTCGGCTACGGCAACAGGGGCAACGATGAGGCCGAGTCCAGAGAAGTCCTTTATGGGACAGGCTCCGGTACCGTGATCGCAGCCCATTACGTTCTGACAAATTATCACGTTGTGGAAAACGCCGCGAGGCTCACGATCACCGTCTCTCACGATGACGGCACCGAGGCGGATGAATACGATGCCGTACTGGTAACGTATGATGAAAACCTGGATATCGCCATACTGTACTCGGAGACCCTGCCTCTTGCCCCCGTTACGATGGGCGACAGCGATTCCCTTGAGATCGGCGACTGGGCCATCATCATCGGCAACCCGCTTGATGAGACCTTCTCCCGTACTGTTACAGTAGGCGTCGTATCCGGCCTGAACCGTTCGGTGGCTTCCAACAATACCGTCACGGATAAATACGGCAAAAAGACGAACGCCACCAACAGCATGATCCAGACAGATGCAGCCATCAACAGCGGCAACTCCGGCGGCGGCATGTTCTCCGTCACAGGTGAACTGATGGGCATTCCGAGCCTCAAGTACTCCGGCAGCACATCTTCCGGCGCAAGCATCGACGGTATAGGCATGTGCATACCGATCAACTCCTGCAAGGAGCTCATCAATGAAGTCCTGTCCGGCCACATCACGCAGAATATCCAATCCGGAGATGCAGAGAACTCCGGTTCCGGCGCCCAGGATCTTACAGGAAAGCCGCGCCTCGGCATCAGCGTGACGACGCTCACAACCAATAATCCCAGCCTCAGCTACGCGGTACGCTACGGCCTGTATTACGGCATACTGCCCAACGGCGTCTACGTTTCCAAGGTGGAGGAAGGATCACCTGCCGAAAAGGCCGGCATAGTGGCGGGCGACATCATCGTGGAAGCCAACGGCACCGTGATATCCGCAACGACAGAATTGACAGGGATCATCTCCCAGGCAAACGAAGGCGACACGGTAACCGTTAAGGTCTATCGCGTGGAAGGGCTCGACGAGCTTGGCGATACCACCAAGATACCCGACGGCGAATACATAGACCTGGATGTCACACTCGCTGTGATCGACGCTAACTGATACAGCGTCCCTTACATCAGCAGGGTACCCGGATAAACTTCCGGGTGCCTTTTTATTTTCCGCAGTCATGCTGTTGACAGGGGCCCGGTATTCCGCTAAACTTGAGGTCACAGAGGTGTTTTTTATGCATAAACCGATCCTCCTTGTGATCACAGGCCGG
Source organism: Christensenella sp. UBA1224 (assembly GCA_002309235.1). GTDB lineage: Bacteria > Bacillota > Clostridia > Christensenellales > Aristaeellaceae > UBA1224. Next base: position 32,774 of record DBXA01000041.1, read on the forward strand.
CCGGGCAGCGGAAAGACTACCCTTTCGGAAAAGCTGAGCCGGGAATGGTGCCTTCCTCTTGTCAGCAGAGACCGCATCAAGGAAGGCCTGGTCCACACAGAAGGCAAATGTCATACAGATCTGCCCGATGATGCCAATCTTACGGCAACGCAGGCATTTTTCAATACGATCGACTGCCTGCTCTCGCAGGGTATCTCCCTGATCGCCGAGGCGGCATTCCAGCATCCGCTCTGGGAGGCAAACCTTACTCCTTTTGCGGATAAAGCCCGCATCACGATACTCATCTGCCAAACGGACAGCAGCATTGCTTTGGACCGTTTTCTGGAACGGGGATTAAACGATCCGGAACGCATCCGGTTCCACGGGGACAAAGGCGTACGCATGGTGAAAGCAGGCATCAAGCCTGAGCCGGGAACCTATAACGCCCCTCATCTGGACGTGCCGACCGTATACGTGGATACAACAAACGGCTACGACCCGGATATCGGCGAACTCCGTAAGCAGATACTTGGTGAATGATCAGGAGGTGACACCGTGCCTGTCGAAACAAAGCAGGGAAAACGCCTTTTCCGATGGCTCTCTCCCGGCAGGCTGATGGCAGCGGGCTTTCTGCTGCTGATCGCCATAGGGATGCTGCTCCTGATGCTACCCTTCTCCGCTGCCGCCGGAAAGCACACATCCTTCATGACCGCGCTCTTTACATCTGTCTCCGCGTGCTGCGTAACGGGCCTGACCGTTGCGGACACCTTTTCCCAGTGGTCGCTGTTCGGGCAGATCGTGCTGCTCGTGCTGATCCAGATCGGCGGGCTCAGTTTTATCACCATCGGCACCGCCATTTCCATCATGCTGGGAAACAAGCTGGGGCTACGGCAGCGCGGTTGGATCAAGGAAAGTCTGAATATCAATGACATGGCAGGGATCAGCCGCCTGATACGCACGGTGTTCAAAGGCACTGCCCTCATAGAAGCGGCAGGCGCACTGCTCCTCTCCGTTCGCTTTATCCCCCTTATGGGCTGGGGAAACGGCATCTGGTACGGCATCTTCCATTCCGTATCCGCCTTCTGCAACGCCGGCTTTGACCTGATGGGAACATACGGCATGTCCTCCTTCTGCGGCTTCAGCAAAGATCCCGTCGTGGTGATCACCGTATGCATGCTGATCCTGACAGGCGGCATAGGCTTTATCGTGTGGCAGGATATCCTGAGCTGCGGAATCCGCATGAAAAAATATACGCTTCAGACAAAAATGGTGCTCAGCATGAGCGCGGCTCTCGTACTCATCCCCGCGATCCTGTTTTTCTTTACGGAAAAGGACGCGGCCTTCCGGGGCATGAGCCTTGGTGAGAGGCTTCTCTCTTCTCTTTTCACGGCTGTTACGCCGCGAACAGCCGGCTTCAACATCATAGAATACACCGATATGTCCGAAGGCGGAAAGCTGCTCACAACCGCGCTCATGTTCGTAGGCGGAGGCTCCGGCTCCACGGCAGGCGGTGTCAAGATGACGACGGTATTCGCCCTCCTCCTCCATCTGCGGGCCACTGTCCGCCGCTATGAGGGTGTAAACATCTTCGGAAGACGCCTTGATGAGAACACACTCAGTAAAGCGACAGCCGTCCTCTCCACCTATCTGTTCCTGTCCTGCCTGTCTTCCTTCCTGATCTGCGCGGCAGACGGTTTCCCCATAGGCGATACCGTATTTGAGGTCGTCTCCGCCATATGCACGGTCGGCATCTCGGCAGGTCTTACCAGAAAGCTCGGCATCCTGTCGCAGCTCATCCTCATCTTCCTCATGTATACGGGAAGGCTCAACAGTCTCTCTTTTGCTCTCTCGTTTACGGATAATAAAAGATCGGTACACATCAAGCAGCCCGCTGAGGATATCAGCGTAGGCTGACAGGAGGTTTTTTATGAAATCGATGCTCGTTATCGGCGCAGGCAGGTTCGGCACTTACCTGATCAAGGCGCTCGCCAAACTCGGCAATGAGATCATGCTGGTAGACCGCGATGAAAAAGCCATGGAGGACCTTATCGATATCGTAAGCAGCGCCAAAATAGGCGACTGTACGAGCGAGACTGTGCTCCGCAGCCTGAACGTGCAGGATTTCGACGCCTGCTTTGTCTGCATCAGCGATGATTTCCAATCCTCACTGGAGATCACAAGCCTTCTCAAGGACCTTGGAGCCAGGTATGTCATCAGCAAAGCGGACAGGGATATCCACGCAAAATTCCTGCTGCGCAACGGCGCTGACCGCGTGGTATATCCGGACAGGGATATCGCGGAAAAGGTGGCAGTTGCCTATTCCTCCGACCAGGTATTCGATTACATAGACCTGGCGGACGGTTACAGCATCTACGAGATCTCGCCGGAGCCGAAATGGATCGGGCGGACAGTAGGCGAAGTGAACGTAAGGAAAAAATACCGTTTCAACATCATCGCAGTCAAGAATGAGGCAGGGCTCTCCATGAATATCGGCCCCAATTATACCTTCAGGGCCGATGAGCACCTGCTCGTGATCGGTCAGGACGATGATATCGCGAGCCTGGTGGGAGAATGACCCCCTGCCGAACGAAGCTGAAAGGAGAAACGCAAATGGATATCCGCAAATTTACCGAAAAAGCATCGGAAAACCGCCTTCTCGGAATAAAGATCTCACAAAAGGGTAAGCCCGCGGCCGAATGGCTTGCCGAAGAGGAATGCAGGCGCAACATCTATTCCGCCTCAAAGAGCTATACCGCCATCGCGGTCGGCTTCGCCCTGCAGGAAGGCCTCCTGTCCCTGGAGGAAAAGCTGACAGATGCATTTGAGAAGGACCTTCCTTTCTCCGTGAGCGATAACCTCGCCAAGGCAACGGTAAGGGATCTCCTCACCATGCGTCTCGGACAGGAAAACGGTAATCTGATGGGCGGACAAAGGCCGTTTTACAAGGAGGACGATTGGGTAAAGCTTTCCCTTGCCATCCCCTTCACCGATGCACCGGGAACCAAATTCGTGTACAACAATGTGGGCCCGTATCTCGCGGGCGTGCTGGTGCAGAGGCGTTCCGGCTGCGACCTGGTAAACTACCTGATGCCACGGTTCTTCTCCCATCTCGGTATAAAGAGACCCACCTGGGAATGCGATCCCCTCGGCTATACCTTCGGCGCAGGCGGGCTGTTCCTGACGCTCAGCGAGCTCCACCTGTTGGGCGAATTTTGCCTCAATGAGGGCAGGTGGAACGGAAAACAGCTCCTGAAACCCGAATGGATCCGCGAATGCGCGAAGCAGCCCGGAGACGATAATTACGGCTACCTCTTCTGGCGGGGCAAATACGGTTCCTACCGGGCGGACGGGAAATACTCCCAGATCAGCATGATACTGCCGGATAAAGAGGCTGTCATCACCATCGTATCCGAATCCCGCAACGCCGCACTGATGCTGGACCTCATCTACGAGGAGATATGCCCGAATCTGTAGAAAAAAGTCCGGAGGCAGGAGTTAAAGTTTCCTCATGTCATTCAAGGCTGCAAAACGCTCATAAGCGGATCTTCCTGGTACCCTCAGGCATCGGATCATTTGAATATGCCAAATAAGGCGGTCATGTCAGTCATTTGCAAAAGTCTTTCATGGGATAAAAAAAGTCTCTGAGAAACGTTTTGTAACCGGCTGACATGACCGTCATTCCCTGTTCCAAAGCATACGGTCTTTGACGGATCGTACTCATGAACACGAGCCGGATACACCTTCGTGACCTGCGAAACCGGCGTCAGACAGCACGCAGCGCTTGTTGGTCCGGAAAATGCGCGCGTTTGGGACAGATAGATCCGAAGATCCGCTGCTGGACATTTCCCAAGTTTCGGATTATAATATTAAATTGTTTTTTATTGACGATACTAAAAAACGAGGGAGAGATCTGCTTTATGATCCATGCGTCTGACAGGCTGGAGCACGTGCATTCCGATATCCGCGGTCCTCTTTACCAGGAAGCGCTGCGAATGGAAGCCGAAGGTACGAACGTGTTGAAGCTCAATACGGGGAACCCCGGCAGGTTTGGTTTCCGTCTGCCGAATACCGTCAGGCAGGCGCTGGCGCTCCATATCGACGAAGCGGTGCCGTACTGCGATGTACGCGGCATGAAGGATGCCCGGAACGTCATCTGCACTTACCATATCGGCAGAGGCCTGCAGGGAATACTGCCCGATGACGTCTTTATCTGCAATGGTGTATCGGAAGCCGCCTCCATGATCATGGAAGCGCTGATCGGCACGGGCGAAGAAGTTCTCCTTCCCTCCCCCTGCTACAGCCTGTGGAGCAACAACGCGTATCTTTCCGGCGGAAAGCCCGTCTTCTACCGCTGCGATCCTGCGAACAACTGGGACCCGGATATAGAGGACATCCGCAAAAAAATCACCGATAAGACCAAGGCGATACTCATCATCAATCCCAACAACCCGACAGGCGCCGTATATTCCAACGAGACCCTGCAGGCGATCGCCGATATCGCCAGGGAGAACAGGCTTGTGGTGCTCGCCGATGAGATCTACGACCGCCTGGTGATGGATGGGCTGCGGCACGTATCGATGGCCGCCATCGCGCC
>DBXA01000041.1:37405-39306 GCA_002309235.1 Christensenella sp. UBA1224
CCCAAGGGGGAACTGGACGAGGTCAAAAACGGCGTTATGAAGCTTGCCTCCATGCGGCTTTGCGGGAACGCCTTGACGCAGCTCGTCATACCCGCTGCGCTGGTTGACAGCGAGAGCACACGGGAAATGCTCATACCGGGCGGGCGGCTTTTTGAGCAGAGGAAGGCCACCTGCGAGGGGCTGGACAAGATCGAGGGCGTCAGCTATGTGGCCAACAAGGCGGCGTTCTATCTGTTCCCGGGCATTGATAAAGATATGTTCGATTTTGAAAGCGCACAGGATTTCGCCATGAAATTCCTGCATGAATACCATGTGCTCGTGATACCGGGGAATGGATTTGACTGGGACGAAGATCTGAGATTCCGCATCGTCATGCTGCCTGAACCGGACGTGCTGAGCAAGGCCATGAACGATCTGAGGCACTTCCTGAACCACCATAGGGTGTGATGAGCTTCTTTCCGTATCCGGAAACAAACTGTTCCCGCAGGGTCAGCCCTGCGGGAACTTCATATACGCCATCCTATGTTGTACCGCGCTCCGTCGGCGTTTCCTGCATCTGTCTTGCAAGAATACGCCGCAGGAATTCCTGCGTTCGCTGCTGTTTCGGAGCGCCGAACAGCTCGGCAGGCGTACCCTGTTCCAGTATCACGCCGTCCGACATATAGACGACGCGTGTCGAAACATCGCGGGCAAAGGACATCTCATGGGTAACGACCAGCATGGTCATGCCGCTCTCCGCCAGATCCTGCATGACGGCCAATACCTCTCCCACCATTTCGGGGTCTAAGGCACTGGTGGGCTCATCGAAGAGCAGTATATCCGGGTCCATGGCCATAGCGCGGGCGATCGCTACGCGCTGCTTCTGCCCGCCTGAGATCTGACGCGGTTTGGCGTTCACATAAGGCGCCATGCCCACCTTATCAAGGTATTTCATGGCATAGGACTTTGCCTTCGCACGGTCCCGCTTCAGCACGCGCACCTGGCCGACGATACAGTTTTCCAGCACCGTCATGTTATTGAAGAGGTTAAAGGATTGAAACACCATGCCCACATGCGCGCGGTATTTTGAGGCACTCGTTCCCCGTGCAAGGACATCCTTCCCATTAAAGACGATGCTCCCCGCATCCGGTGTCTCCAGCAGGTTGATGCAGCGCAGAAGCGTCGATTTTCCCGAGCCGGAAGCCCCTATGATGCTGATCACATCCCCTTTTTCGACGGAAAAGCTGATATCCCTGAGCACGGTATTGGAGCCGAAGGATTTCGACAGATGATCTACCCTCAGTATCGATTCTCCCATATCATTCACCGGCCTTTCCGCTGTCCGCGTATTCCTTGCTGCGCTCGTCAAAGGGCGTGCCGCGGTCCGGATGGTTGTAGGTGCCCGCCGTCATGGTCAGGGCGTCCGCCTGGACCAGTTCATAGCTTGAGGCGCCGTCCAGCCGCCTCTCCACCCAGCGCAGGAGGAACGATGCTATGAGCGTCATGGTAAGGTAGCCTGCCATCTCCACCGTGGCGGAAGGGAAGTACAGATAGCTCGCGCCTACCGCGGCCCTGTGCGCCGCGAAGAAATCCGGAAAGCCGATAATGAACATGACAGAAGTATCTTTTACGTTGATGATGAAGTTATTGCCGATCTGGGGCATGATATTGCGCAGCGCCTGGGGCAGTATCACGCTGGTCATGGCCTGTACATGCGTCATGCCGATCGCCTTTGCGCCTTCCGCCTGTCCCGGATCGACCGAAATGATGCCGCCGCGCACGGATTCCGCCATGTACGCGCCGGTATTAATGGAAACCACCACGATGGCAGCTGCCCATACAGAGGTGAATTTGAGCGCGTTATCGGAAAAATACGGCAGGCCGTAATAGAGGAAGACCGCCTGCAGCACCATGGGCGTGCC
>DBXA01000041.1:39441-46004 GCA_002309235.1 Christensenella sp. UBA1224
AGCACGAGCGTACTCTCTATGCCCTTCAGATATGAACCGCCGTATTTCCCCCAAAGCTTGACGATATCCGCGCCAAGCTGCGCAAACTTGCTCATCAGCGCCGCTCCTTTTTCTATGATCTCAGATCAGAAAGCCGGGAGAAGAGACTCTCCTCCCGGTACATGGAAGATCTATAAGTGAATAATCATTCCGAAAGGGGCTGTATCTCTATGGCATAAGCCATCAGGGCATTGAAATCTTCCACAGTCATGGTGGAGAGCACGCTGTCGATGGCCTCCTTAAGCTCACTGTTCCCCTTCATCATGGAGATGCCGATGTTTACATTTTCCGCGCGCTCCTCCTCGGTGAACTGGAAATCACCATCGGTACCGGAGAAATCCAGTATCACGAGATCCGGATAGGCAGCTACCGCGCCTTGTGCAGTAGGCATATCCGTGCATATGAAATCCACCATTCCGGTCTCCAGCGCCATCAGCATGGCGGGAGCGGTATCCGCGCCGGGCATTATTTCAGCGCCGGCGATCTGGGGCAGGCAGGTATCATACCAGATGGTAGCGAGCTGCGCGGTGCAGCTGCCTCCGGCCAGATCTGAAATTCCCTGGGCGTTTGCATAAGCGCTGTCGGCCTTGGTAAGACACACGATGGTAGCGTAGAAATACGGGCCGGCGAAATCCACCTGCTCCGCACGCTCGGCAGTCATGGACTGGCCGGCGATCACGGCATCGAAGGTGCCTGTCTGTACGCCGGGCACCAGGGAATCCCAGTCGGACTGGAAAACTTCCAGCTGCCATCCGTTGGCTTCGCAGATCTTTTTGGCGATCATCACATCATAACCGTTGGCATAAGACCCCGGTACATTGGCGATCGGAACGGCATCGTTGCTGTCGTCCCCCTGTATCCAGTTATAAGGCGCATACGCGCATTCCATGGCGATCGTCAGTACGCCGTCCTCCACACCGCTGTCAGCCAGGGCAGCGAAGGGCATAAGGCACATCATAAGGGCAGTCATTAAAGCAAAGATCCTCTTCATTTTTGTTTCCTCCTTATTTTGTTCAAATAAAAACAGCGGCGGACAGGCCAACGCCATCCACCGCCGATCTCCAACCGTAATTGAAAATGGCTCTATCCCGAATAGCGCTCCATGGCCCCAGACCATGACAGTCAAGAGGATATTCTCCCCTTGCCCAACGCAGGCACTGTACCGCAGAACCCGCATTTCGGCGGTCTCCCCTTTCGCGCGCGATCCTCGCCCCGGCAGGGCTCCCGCACGCTGATCTTGTCGACCGCGCCTCTATTCAACCCGGCTCCCGCCGGATGATGTGCACAATATACTCTATATATTCCGCCTTGTCAACGTCTGTTTGTAAAAATATACATAGAATTCGCAAAAGTATGCAGACAGACTATATCCGTTCCATCAAATCCACAGCATATACAATTGTGTGAGCAGCGGCATGGTGGCGATGCAAAGGATCGTTGTCATCACATTTGCCGCACTCGCGAAGGCAGGCCTGTTGTCATACAGCTGGCTGAGCTGGGTTATGGTGGTAGCCGCCGGCGTCATCATTGCCATGAAGGAGACGTATAGTATGGTCTTTCCTTCCGGAAGGCTCGCTGCAAGGCCGCTCACCTTCAGCACCGTGAGGAGGAGCAGCGGCGTAACGATGAGCCGCAGGAGCGTCACCAGATACACCCTCCTGTCGCTGATGATCTCACGCGGCTTTGTTTCTGCCAGGAGCATGCCCACCATGATCATGCTGACAGGCCCTATCGTCCCCGCAAGTCCGTTCACGGCGCCCATAAGGATACCGGGCAGGCGTACGCGCAGGATCATAAGAAGGAGCCCAACGATGATGGCGATCAGGTTCACGTTCGTGACCAGCTTTTTCCAGTTGACCCTTCTCTCTCCGGATATGATCATCTGCATATGCGTCCAGAAGAAAAACTGCTGCACGCAGATAAAGGCACTGGCGTAGATCACCCATTCATCACCGAGGATAGCCGTTACAAGCGGGATGATCAGGTTCCCCGCATTGGAATAGATGGCTGTAGAGCGCTCCACCGCATCCAGCTTCAGCACTTTTTTATATAAAAATGAGATCAGCAGCAGAACAGCATGCGCCAGGACAGCAGCCGCTGTCGCCAGCAAAAAGCCGTTTCGCACATCCTCCGTCAGCTCTATCTGAAAGGATTTTATGATCACGGCGGGTACGATCAGGTATATGGACATCACCGAGAGCGGTTTTGTGTCCTTTCCCTTCAGGAGCCCTGCTTTGACCAGCGTGAAGCCGCAGGCCATCATAAGGAAGAGGGAAAGGATCTGTTTCAGCAGCAGGATCGACATGTATATTTCCTCAATTCATCTGTATTCGGGGCAGGCGTATCCAATACCGTTCGATCCACATTTTATCATCCGGCTCAAAGACCTTCGATTCGTATACGCCGCCGTTGTTGAGAATGGTCCTCCTTGAAGCCTCGTTATCGGCGAGACAGCAGACGAGCACATCGTGTATCCCAAGGCGCGCGCATTCCGGGAGCACGAGGGAGAGCATCTGCGTAGCATAGCCTTTGTGCCTCTCGCTCGGACGCACGCAGTAGCCGATATGCCCGGCGTACTTCTTCAGGTATTCGTTGAAGCGGTGCCGAATCTGGATGAGGCCTGCTACCGTATCGTCTTCCTCGCGGTAATAGAGGTACTGTGAAGTCTCTTGTTCGATATGGTCGAGCCATGCCCGCGTATCCGGGTACTTGCGCAGGGAGGAACTCCCGTCCATGGATTCACCGCTTGCCAGGTATTCCCTGCGGAAGTCCTGTATCTGCCTGTCGTATTCCATTGTCGGTGTGATCAGCTTCATCCGGGTCATCTTCCTTTCTGCGATACAGGATATCGAATACCCGCAATGCTGCTGCGGCTTGAAAACCTGATAAAGTATCCATCCTTTATATTGAAAACTCTTTTCCAAAAAAAATCTCGCACGCTTCCATACTCGCCTGAAGATTTTCATCAACTATTTTGTAAAACTCCACACAATCATAGCTCTCGACTTTGTCTTTCAGATTTTCCATATTTTTTATATATATTTGATAGTGGTCACCTTTTCCTCTGTAATTCTCTTGCGCTCTTTGAAGTGCGTTCTCAGCCCTTGCCAACATTTCATCTTTATCTATCATATGCCTTCTATATAGATATAACGAAGTCTCTGTGTGTAAAATATTCATTTCATAGGGGCCATATGGGCTGTCCCTCAGTTTTCGCTTTCGGCGTTCATCCAGTTCCTTTAAATTGGTTATCTCACGTATCTCCGGCAAACAGTATTTTTCCAATATATCTTTTTGCTCATTCATGAATATCTCAAAAGTTCTTTCTGTAAACTTTGGAAACCATTCCATGTATGTCTTTATCGGGATCCCGTCAATCGTTTCGATCTCATTATTCTCTTTTGTTCGCATGTTTTCATCTTCATATTCTATTTTCTGATAACCGTTCGTCGCCGCCAACCAGCTTATCGGCAGACCGATTCCAAATTCCCCGATACCCAATATTATTGGTTTTTCTTTAGGATAGCAAAACATTTCCTCTGTTAACCCTGCAACATTCATCAGGATTCGGGCACATCTTTGCCCAGAGTACACATCCAGGGCAAATTTCTTTATAACCAGCCCTTCTTTGTGATATTTATAAAAGCAGCCTTTTTATATATAAAACCTTCTCTCTGCATTATTGGTGTCATTATCTCTTTATTGTCAGAAACTTCATGCCTATTACCTTCCTTATTATACAGTCATAGTTTTTTTGATTCTTTATTCTTGGTACCGGTACTATGGCCCCGCATATTCTTCTCGTCGTTCACACGGGTCAGCTGGCCGATGATTTTTTTATCTCATGACTTTATATAAGTTATCATCAACTACAGCTTATATAAAGTATATCGTTTTTAACTTTCAAACCAAAACATAATGAAATTGCACCAGAAAACCTTAAATCAAGATCGATTTGATAATGTTCCTCATCTACCTGCTCTATTTCTCCTCTTTGGTACATCTTATTTTGCTTATATTCTTCTTCTATAGTTCTACAGGCTTCATCAAATATTTCCCGCAATATCTCTTTATCTTCTTCTTGAATTTGAATATCAATGCTCGTTAGCCACCTGTTATCATAAAACGTGTATAATACTGAAGCATCTTTTCCGAATACGACTGTCTCATAAGAATAGTAAGAATATGGCGTCACTGTCATATAAGTATCTTTTTCTACAAGTACTCCCGGATCCTTCCTTGCTACAGCTTTGGGTGAGTCTCCCATCCGAATACCATATTCTTTCAGACACGGTACGGTGTACCCCAAATAAGGAACATCTAAGAAAAAAATCGCCCACTTAAGTGATATTACTATCAACGCTGACAATATGATTATTACTGATACCACTATAATTATCCTTTTCATATCGTACCTCACGCATCATCCCTGATTCTCATAATACAGGAAAGAGATTGTCTTGCTGCAGATGCCCAGTCTAGTGGTAGGCAGTCAAGGCGGTTAAGGACAAATTTGCACAAACTCTTGACAGTACCTCACGCTGTGGCCGGGGTTTCATATAGCCAGTCAGGTTGGCATAGTCCTGAGATACTATTCAAAAAAAGACTTGATAACATTTATGATATTAAATGCAAATCCTTTAAATCCGCTATCTTCCATAAAGACAGATCTTTCATTTTCACTCATTTCCTCCAGACTCCTATATGTCCTATAAGATACCTGCTTTTTGTCTATAATACAGTATCCATCATCCGCTGCAATATATACACTTTGCCCTATTTCCTTATACTGCAAACAATATTCCAATATTAATTTATCTGGTAATTCACTATCAAGGTAACATAGCTGGAAAATACTGTGTCCTTTCTCATCATCTTCTTCGAAAACAACGAACCTGCCTTTACACCAGTATTTCACTGTATCTCTATTTAAAGCAACATACATTTCAAAATCGATGGGCTGTGATAAAAAACCCTTTACTGCTTGTTTCACTACCACAATTGACAGCAAAGATATGCTTAAAGATAATAGAATTGCAACAAAGACAAGTTTTTTTTTCTTAAGATGTTTTTTTCTTCGCATATTATTATCCTCCATATGGATTATAGTGAAATTCTAAATAAATGTAGTAACTATGAATAGCACCAGATCCTACAATAGACAATTTGTTTGAAACTGTCGCCAAGTTATTCCCGAAAATTGCAGCTTTATACATAAGATCAGAACCATAATCTTCTTCGAAGTCAAAATCATATCGATCTCTACCCGTTATGGTATAAATTCCATCTTCATATTGGCTAATCTTAAAGGTGAAATGTCCCAATGCTCCAAATATATCATAGTTTTCTTTAAAGGCTATGGAAAACTGATTAGATCCTTCATTAAGAGCTTGCAAAAAACCTTTTTGAAACTGTCTGTCTGCCTTTATCTTTTGAACTAAATCATCATCATCTTTAAAAGTAATAGGTTTAGGGAATGGATTAAGTGAATTAAAAAGGCATAACGCTGCATTATTATATCCCATTTCACTTAATCCAAGACATACCGACCACCAAAAGATCAACTCCTCTTTATGACGAATTACATATAAAATACTTACTATATCTTTAAGGCTTGACTTACCATCATTATCTCTTCGATTTGTCATACAATTCCCACAATAGCAGAACAAATTATGCTGCAGCAGTCCTCCTGTCTGCCCCAGTATGCTGTCACTGCTGATGAATCTGCATCTATCGGCATCATAATACCTGCTCCGCAAATAATACAGCCCCGTTTCCCCGTCGTACACATCGTATTGGCTGTCTTCTCCAGCCTGCCGTCCTTTCCGTACGAATAGGATACCACCTTATCCGGATCGCTGTCTACCGTACGGCTCGTGATACGGCCGAAATCATCGTAAGCGAAGCTCACGGTGCTCCCGTTGCCGGTCGTCTCCGCAAGAGGCAAGTGCCGCCTGTCCTGCGTGAAGCTCCTCTGCACCAGCGTAACCTCATCCTGCGGATCAGTGCCGAACCCCGCCTACGGCGCATTCGAGACCGCTCCCACACTTCGTGTGCGCTGCAGCGTGCTGTGTGTCCTTATTTGGCAGCCTGCGGGCGATGCATGCATCGCCTTCATGATATGATCCCCTATCGGCATTGGTCCCACATCTGCGAGACCAGCGTCTGTACTGCTATCCCCTGTGATCCAGGTTCCGATCATCGGTATTTGTTCAATTTGCCTTACTTCGTGAGTGTCACGCCCAAAATTCTTCTTCTGCACCTGGCTTTTCAGGTGCAGAAGAAGAATTTCGTCAGCCAGAAGCTGTTTCAGGGCTGTTTTTCTAAGCCTCCGCTTCCCGATGGTTCTTCTGGGCCCCGCGGTTACCGTTGCTCTCCGCGAAGTCAGCAGGACGGACACTTGAGTCCTGCTGACTTCGGGAGTATAACGATTCGTAGTCTAAACCCCTATATATAGGTTTAGACTACGAATCGTGCAACGTCATTTTCGAAACCTCCACAGCTGACAGCTCCTCTAAGCC
>DBXA01000161.1:0-2166 GCA_002309235.1 Christensenella sp. UBA1224
TGGAAAGTCCTTCCATCCGGTTATTGTGAAAAAAACATACTTGCTATATAATGTTCCGAAGTATGATCTGAGAAACAGACAGACGAAAACGTCTGCTTTCATTTGACAGAGGATGAGGTGGCAAGTCATGACAGAGATAAGTATCCGCGATTTCTGCGATATCCAGATCGGGCAGGCAGAAGATATCGAAAACGGCACCGGGGTGACCGTGCTCATTTCAAAAGCAGGCATGCCGGCGGGAATCGATGTTCGGGGCGGCGGGCCCGCATCGCGGGAGACTACTCTCCTATCCCCCGTATCGCATGCGGACCGGATACATGCCATCGTCCTGAGCGGCGGAAGCGCGTTCGGCCTTGATTCGGCAGGCGGCGTGATGAAATACCTGGAAGAAAGAAATATCGGATACAACGTGGGCATCACGCATGTACCGCTTGTCTGCTGCTCTTGTCTGTTCGACCTGGGAGCAGGCAACGCGTTTGTCAGGCCTGACGCGGAAATGGGATACCACGCATGCGTAAATTCCGAGGTAAACAATTACGAAGACGGATGCAGAGGCGCCGGAACCGGCGCGACAGTGGGAAAGCTGCGCGGTATGGCTCAATCCATGAAATCCGGTATCGGAAGCTATGCCGTCCGATGCGGAGAGCTTGAAGTAGGGGCCATCGTATGCGTAAACGCATTAGGTGATGTATTCGACATGCAAGGAAAAAAGATAGCCGGGCTCCTTTCCCCTGATCAACAGCATTTTGAAGACAGCTCCGATCTGCTGTTCCAAATGGTAAACTCCGGCGGCAACAGATTCGTTGCCAATACCACAATAGGCATCATCATCACAAATGCGGGATTTGATAAAACAAAGCTGTGTAAAATTGCCGCAATGGGACAAAACGGCATCGCCCGTTCTGTCCGGCCGGTTCATACCTCCGCAGACGGAGATACCTTATATGCCGTTTCTGCGGGAAACCTGCAGGCGAATTACGATGTCGTGGGTTCTCTTGCCGCCGACGTCGTGCAGAAGGCCATCATACGCGCTGTCATGAGCGCAAAAGGCGCATATGGGATCCCTTCCATGCACGATATCAATCTTCATGCATGAGCTTAAAAGCTTCTTCCGCTTTTCCTTCCGAAAGAAGTCTCCGGATCCTGGTGGATGAAACGCACTCATTCCCATATTCGACTTTATCAAGGATCAGAGCAGTATAGCCGTACTTTTTCTGATCCCGGATAAGGAGCTTTGCATTTCCCTTCCCTCCGAGGCCAAAGGTATGGTTAAAGCCGACCGCGATATAAGCAGGGTGCAGATGTGCGCATATTTCGGCAAGATACTCCTCTGCCAGCACAGAAGCGAGCTCCATATCGAAATGAAGCATGATCAGGACATCAGCACCTGTCTTCTCGATAGAAGCGATCTTTTCCTCATTCGTCATCAGCATGGAAGGGGCATGGCCGGGATCAAACACTTCCATCGGATGACGGTCATATGTGAGGACAACGCTTTTCAAGCCGTCAGAACGCGCCTTCCTCACAGCGGATAAAATGAGTCTCCTGTGTCCGATATGCATACCATCGAAAACACCCATGGCAAGCGCGCATGGTGCGCCATCGTATCCTTCCAGATCATGTAAGAGCAGCATCCTGTTCAAACCTCTTCAGCATCGCTTTAAATCTCATCGTTCCCTGAGATGTGATCTCACCAATACCGATAAAAGCATCATCCATATACAGGCGAACTGTATCTCCCGGCTGTACGGCGCCAACCAGCCATTCCGTCTTCAGCTGGTTGCCGTTTTTGACGTAATGCAGGTATTGTTCCCCGATATCGACCCTGGTCAGTTTACCCAGCGGCGCATCAAGCGGAACAAGACGCCCCTCTTCTATGGCTGCTTCCGCCTGTGAAAGCATGAGAGACGAGTTTATATCAAAAATACCGGCTTTTTCCCGTATCAGCATAGACATATGAGCACCGCAGCCGAGCTTGTCCCCAATGTCATTGAAAAGAGTCCTGATATAGACCCCTTTCCCGCAGCTGACCCGCAGGAGATGACTGTGCTCGCCTGTCTGTGCGATGTATTCTATATTTTCCACATATGCCGCCCTTCCGGGCACAGCGGCATCACCGCCTGAGCGCGCTATGCGGTACAGGCGTTCCCCGTTCTTCTTGACAGC
>DBXA01000161.1:2203-4130 GCA_002309235.1 Christensenella sp. UBA1224
GCTGCGATCTCGTCTTTCCCGATACCGCCGGCATCCCTTGATGAGATTATGTTTCCCGTAGCATCCTGCGTATCTGTAGAAATGCCCAGCGTGATCTCGCCTAAGTAGACCTTTGTCTTATCGATGATGTAGTCAAACAGCCTGACAGCGGAGCCAACGCAGACAGGCAGAACGCCGCACGCGTCTTCATCCAGCGTTCCCCCATGCCCGATCTTTGTCCCCTTCGGCAATCTCTTTCTGATATACCATACGACATCGCCAGAAGACATGCCGCTGGGCTTTAAAACATTCAGAAAACCGTCCAATCAGCCAACCGCCTTCCGAAGTGCCTTTTTTACCATTTCCTCTGCAGATGCCAGCGTCGTATCATGCAGCGTGGCTCCTGCGGCGAGCATATGCCCGCCTCCGCCGAAAGAAACAGCAACTTCGGCAGCGTTATATCCTTCGTTGGACCTGAGGCTGACCTTGACGGAGTCTTCCCCCTCCTCAAGCAGAGCAGCCATACATACACCTTCGACCTCGACGAGGTAATTCACGATCGTCTCCGTATCCGCATGCACTGCGCCGTACTTTTCCATCATGGACAGGCTGATGCTGCCTACCGTTATCTTCCCATCCTCCGATACAAACATATCCGTGAGGACTTCGCCCGTCAAACGGGTCCTCGCAAGAGTCCGACGGCGGAAGATCAGCGTACTCAGCCGGCTGATGTCAAGGCCGGTATCGATCAGCACACCGATGTATCTCATAGTCTCGGCTGTCGTATTGCTGAACTGAAAGCTGCCTGTATCCGTCGAGATCGAAGTAAAGAGGCACGCGGCCATATCCCGGTCTATCGCAGCGCCCGCATGCTCAAACAGGCGCATGAGTATCTCACCGGCCGAAGAAGCGCTTGCGTCTATCAGCATCACGTCATCAAAGCCGGCATTCGTCTGATGGTGATCGATGAGAAGGGAAGGGAGGGGCTTTGCCAATGCATATGCCGCCCTGTCCGGCGAAGCGATATCGAGATGGATGACCGCCTCCGGTTCAAAAGGACAGTTTTCCAACCGGCAGATCATATCCTGCCCAGGTAAAAAAGCGTACAAGTGCGGAACCGGATCGGCAAGGACAAAGGCCTGTTTTCCTGCATTTCGCAGAGCCATGCACATAGCCAGAGTGGAACCGTAGCTGTCCCCATCCGGCGAAACATGCCCCATCACAGCAAAACGATCATGCTCTTTAAGCCAACTGCAGACTTCATTCATCCCCATGCTCATTCTCCTGCGCCTGGTCAGACATCTTTTTTGCTTCGTCCTTCAGGAGCTTATCCACGTAAGCCGCGTATTCTATATTCGTATCCAGCTTAAAGACCAGCTCCGGCGTATAGTGGATCTGCATACGCTTTCCCAGTTCCCGCCTGATAAAGCCTTTCGCGCTGTTCAGCGCTTCCATAACAGGCTCGCGCTTTTCATTTTCCAATACGCTGATATAAACATTGCACCACCGGAAATCCCTGGTCACATCCGCTCTGAGCACGGTATACGTACCGCTAAGGCGCGGATCCTTTACCTCTTCCCTGATGATCGTATCGATATTGCGCCGGACTTCTTCGGAAACCCGGTCCGTGCGTTCAAATTTCGCCATATGATCCTCCTCTTTATAAAACATGCAGAAGCACAAGCGCTTAAGGCTCATTGCTCCTGCATGCACACCCCGGCTTAAAAGATCATCTCTCGATCTCTTCCATCTGGAAGCATTCGATCACATCATTTTCTTTGATGTCACTGTAGTTTTCCAGGCCGATACCGCATTCAAACCCGGCAGCGACCTCCCTTGCGTCATCCTTAAAGCGGCGCAGAGAGGATATCTTTCCGTCATAGACCACCACATTGTCGCGCAGCAGCCTTACGAGAGCATTGCGCAGGATCTTGCCTTCCGTTACATA
>DBXA01000122.1:0-16573 GCA_002309235.1 Christensenella sp. UBA1224
TCCTCTTCACGGTAATACGGGTGCATGACGGCCACAGGGCAGCCGATCTCCGCCGTGATCTCCAGTGCCTTCAGCCAACCTGGCATCATGAACGCCTCATAGTCTTTGAGCGATCCGTCGCCCGGGTGCTTCATATGCGAGTAGTAATACGGCATGTGCGTCTGAGCCACTTCGAGCCCTTCCGCCTTGAGCGCTTCCGCCTGGTCCAGGAGTTTCTGCTTCCATTCCGGCTCCTGCAGCTTTGCAGGTTCCGTCTGGTGCTCTGTCATGCCAAGGTCTACCCCGTCAAAACCGGCCTTTTTCATCATAGCGGCGGCTTCGCGGGGACCTGTTTTCGCGATGTGCATCCCGTGCCCCAGTGATGTAGAGATCTTCATGTTTTTATCCTCTTTCCTGTGTGTACAGACACGGCCGGGCCTGAGCCCGGCCGTGCAAGCAGTCATATCTTATCAACCGTAGTATTCCGCTCTCAACCCATCCGGCAGCGGTTTCCACATGACATTTGAATACAATGAGAAACGCCGCGAAGAGCAGAAGCAGAAGGTACAGGTCCCGTCCCCCCTATAGATGCGCAGCAAGATGCTCTTTGGGTCCGTATTGCAACCCTCGAGCCGTCTATCACTACGCTTTTAAAAAGAAAGTCGCTTATTATTAATACACAATATATGGATTATAACTCCAAATGCATGATAACGCAATATTAGTTCAACTAACCAGTAATATAAGCATTGTGCTGAAATACCAGATACCTGGGATAGATCAAAAAAAACGACAGATCAAGCTATGATCTGCCGGTGGAAACAACCATCTGTATGCATTATCCATTTGTCAGGCCTTACTGCCTGAGCATTCGTCAGCGATGCAGAATCTCTCCCGTGAGTTTCTGGTAGTATCTGAGTAAAGCACTGTGATCACAGTTTCCGCAGCCATCATGATGAAGGACTTTCATCATCTCAAGCACTTGCTGCGTCAACGGTATGGGAGCGTCCACAGTCTTAGCTGCGTCTACTACATTATTAAGGTCCTTGATATGCAGATCGATGCGAAAACCCGGCTCAAAATTTTGGTCCATCATCATAGGTGCTTTGGCATTCATGACAGTAGAACCCGCAAGACCACCCTTGATTGCTTCAAAGATCTTCATTGGTTCCACACCGCACATCTGTCCCATCTGTAAAGCTTCAGCCAAAGCCGAAATATTGACGGCAACAATGATCTGATTGCAAAGTTTCGTCACATTGCCTGACCCAACATCACCGCACAGAACGACACTTGATCCCATTGCGGAAAGTACATTCTTATATTTCTCAAATACCTCTGGTTTACCACCCACCATAAAAGCCAACGTCCCGTCGATAGCCTTGGGCTCTCCGCCGGAAACCGGGGCATCCAGCATCTCGATCCCCTTTTCAGCCAATGCAGCTGCAATCTCACGACTCGCTATCGGATTGATGGAAGAACAGTCGATATACACCGCGCTCTTCGGTATGTAATCTGCCAATCTGTCGTCTTCCAGCAAGACTGACTTTACCTGAGGACTATTAGGCAGCATGGTGATGATGACATCGGCGTCTGAGACTGTGTCTATACTGGATCTGCAGGCCGTTGCTCCAGCTGCCCGAACTTCCTCAACACTTTTCTCATTCTGGTCATATACAGATAATTCGTATCCTGCCTTGATAAGGTTCTTCGCCATGGGCTTCCCCATGATTCCCAATCCTATAAATGCAACCTTCATACTGACATCCTCCCATAATACAAATCATTCCAGGAATAATTTGACACTCTCAAATACGCCGATCTTTCCGATGCTGAGCCGTACCATGTTTCCTTCCTGTTCAAAAGGAATATCGGATCCATCCGTAAGACGTACAGCCTTGCCTACTTTCTTCCCGCACGGTACACATACATTATCAGACAAGTCAACTGGCACCGGTTCGAAATACGAGGTACCGAAACAGCCTGTTGTATTTACAGTCTGTACAAGCATATAGGAACCATCTTCCCTGACCGCACAGGCAACCTCCACCATGGGGGTCAGCTGCTGCGCCACACTGCCAAGCCCGGCAACAGATTCAAGGACGTCCTTAAGGAACCAGAACGTATTCATATAGCCTTCTGTGGTAAAAATCCCGCCTGCCTTCCACGGTATATAGATGCCCTGTCCTTTTCCAAACGGATGCACCGTCAGACCCGGCCAATCCGTATGTTCGTATGTATAGCAGCGTTCAGGCGGACCATACATCTGCGGTGGGATCATTGTCATCACGCGACGCGTGTCAGGCGTGTACTCATTATATTGATACTGGTCGCCAAACGCTATCACATCACAGTCATGTTCACGGAAAGAGGGCAATAAGACCTTATCCTCGTCTGAAAGACGGAACATGGCAGAAACCATGTCATCACGGACCGTTTTTTCTGCGCAGATGCCCATGATCTCAGAAAGCGGGTTTGCCTCATATGGTTCGTATTCTCCATCATAACGGCCAGGGAAGGCATCAGCAATAAGCGTTCCGCCGTTCCTGACGAAAGAATTCAGCATATTAACGAAAGTTCGCGGTAATTCTTGCGTACCGGGAAGGATGACTGTTCTGTACCTGTCAAGTCCCCCCTTCAGGGCATTTTCTATCGTGCTCTCATCAAAAAGGATATGGTTTTCTGTCAGGGCACGGATCCAGCCGCGTTCCGCGGAAGAATCTCCCCACAAGTGGCCGCGGATCACAAGCGCGTCCGCTATAGAGTGCATATAAAGATAATCCTGTTCATGCTCCTTATGGAAGTGGAAGGCTTCCTGCAACGCTTTATAGGAAGAACGGTCCATGTGGTTATCCAGGCGGCCGATCAGGTAGTAATCCGGGTTTCCAAGGTTGGCTATCGCCTGCCAGATACGCAGACCCTGCTGTGACGGGCCGACACCCACGTGCCTGTAATAGAAACCTATAAAATCAACACTCGTATTGGTAACAACGCCTTCCCCGGTCGTACCACGCAGGCAACGCGAATTGGAAGATCCGCTGTACTGCCAGAATGGCAACGGCCGTTTGTATTCCGTATTGGATTCCATGCGCAGGAAGTCAATCCCGTTGATCGCGATCTGCGGGTTGATCTCACGGCATAGGGCTACGATACGCTCGTTCTGATCCTGTATCACCTTGCGCTGAAAGCGGCGATAAGCACGATAAACAGGGTCTTTCATATCCATGCTGCGGGGCAGTTCCATCCCGGCGGATTCGCGGAATTTCCTTCTGCAGTTTTCACAATGGCAGATACCATAAAAATTATAACTGTAATCCCTAGCGACAAAGCCTCCCATGTTCATGAACAAGCCGTCTACAGGCAGCTTCCTGCAGATCTCACGGATAATCTCCAGAGCGCATTCCTGCTGGAAGCCTCCGCAAATGCAGGCATGTACATCGCCGTTATAGTTTACTATCTTCCCTTCGCTCGTACGATAAGCCCAATCCGGATGCATCTGGTAAACAGGTTCACGAATCTTAGAAAAATCCGTCCTTGCCACTACACGGATATCAGCAGCGTGGCATGCATCGATTACTTTCTTCAATGAATCACCCTTCAGCCACTCGCTTTGTGTATGATATGGAAGATCGGTCGGATAACTCGCAAGTATGCCGCCCACATTGATCATGGCAACTGTAGCGTCAAAAGCCTTAAGTTCCTTTACGTACTGTTCAGCATCCATATCCAGCATATCGATCTGCCTGAGATTTGTCTGGACCTGCCTCCAAGGGCGATCCTCCCACCATTTTTTATCCATTTTCTTCTCCCTTACTCGTCACATTTTCCAAATGGTCGCGCTCGCGGAGCTGGCCCGGCGTCATACCCACATACTGCCGGAATATCCGCATCAGTGATTTGGTGGAACCAAAGCCTATCTTGTCAGCGATCTCCGCCATGGAAAGATCGGTCTCCAACAGGTACCTGCGCGCTTTTTCCACTCTCAGGATATTGATGATATCGATCATATTTCGGCCTGTCTCCTGCTTCACTGAACGGCTAAGGTATGCACTGGAAACATTCAACTGATCTGCAACCCATTGCTGGCTGAATTCAGGCCTGTAAAAATTCTCCCTTATAATCCGCATGGCTTCAGCAGCAATCTTGGCACTTCCGCCAGAATAAGTATCCGCTTTATACGAACAGATCGCCCGCAGGATATCCTCCATTTGTTCTATAACTTCGCTTATAGTTTCACAGGAAGCCATGGCGTCAAGCGGATCAAAGTCCTCGCCGAAAACCTGGCGAATATCGATACTCGTCTGTCCAAGTGTATTCATCATGGCATTTATAACAGAGTAGTATAAGCTCTGCGCCTTGAACATGGACATATCTTCGATGGGATATTCCGCTCGCAGCCGCTCAAGAAGTTTCTCGAGCTGTTCAGTGTTATTGCGCAAAAGCGCCGCATCGATCTGGTTGATGAAATCATCCGAAAGGCTGATCGGCGTCCTGTCATCCTTCCGGGTCTCATCGTATGAGATAACTAGACCTTTCCCTTTCACAAAGCGATATTCTAGCGCAGCCTGTGCTTCTTGGTAGGAAAGCTGAAGATCCACGAGTGACTGCTGAAGACTGCCTGTACCGATGCTCAATATAATGCCGTTCCCATCCCGAAGAGCATCCCTCGTTTTTTCCAATATGGCTATGACTTCCAACGCACTACCGCCTGTGTTGATCAGGCAGGCAATAGTATCCGGTGTATTAGATACGGAGTATGAGCCGCCAATCGTTTCACACAAGTCATGAAGCATCATCCCAATCATAGAAAGAATGCTGGCTTTCTTATCAGGCGCAATATCATCACTGCCGGAACTATTGTAATTTGAAACATGCACAAGTGCAACGCAGAAAAAAGGATGCGGAAACGCGATTCCGGATGTTGCCAACCAGCTCTCCATAGTCTCCCAGTCTGGGACAGAACCGCGGATAAGGCGAAGGATGAGGCTGTCCAACAGGAAGTTTCGTCTCTGTGATTCTGTCTGCAGCATCTGGTTGTATTTCTCCAGAATCCTGTCCTGCTGTCTTGTCAATTCCTGATTCTGGATATAAGCGTTCTGGATATTATGATGAATCAGGTCAATCTCATTCATTCCCTTCGGTACGCTTTCTGGATCAGGGCTGTATTGAAGAGCTGTCTTGGTCAGACGCTCAATTGGACGATAATTCACAGCGGTAATAATCATGGCGCATAACACCGCTGTAACGATCGATACCATACGCAATACAATCTCGGTGCGCTGCACCCAATAAACACCGCCAGTCAGTACTGATGCGGGAATAACCAGCACATACTGCCAGCCAGTTGCGGAAGAAAGGTCACTTATAACCTTTACAGATTCACCGTCTATAGCCAGGTCAAGCACGGAATTCTCCCAATATCCGATCTGTTCCGGGATCGGATAACGGTCGGAATCACCGCAGGCGATAATCGTTTCCCCATCACGGTTCCTGATATATGCCGCACCTTCCTTGCGGATTTCACTCAGTTTCGTGATAACCCAATTCTGATCAAGGACAAGGTCAACCACGCAGGCACATTCGTCAGAATCATTGAATGTAACGCTGTTGAGGAGATGAAGCTGGTTCCTTGCATATCCCCCTCCTACAGAAGAAGTTATGATAGTAAAGACCATATCGTTCGACTCGCTGAACCATTTGCTCTTCCAGCTCGCCTGATCCATCTGCGGATCATTAACGAAAAGTTCATAGTATTCATATGGGTTGTACATTCCCGATCCAGATATTATCCGTTCACTTCTCGGAAAGAAAACACAAGTATTATAAAGCAACCCATATTCTCCGGCATACCCACGCATGGATTGCATAACCTTGAAGGCGTAAAAACGGCTTTCCGAATTCAAAGGTGCTTCCCTGTATGAGAAGCGTACACAATTGTTCTCTTTGCCGAGGTTCAAGGCAAAACGTTGTATCTGTTCAACATCCTCATTAAGGCGCGATATCGCCAGAGACAGAGCACGGCGTTCTGAGTTGATAGCTTCATTGGAAAGAGTAGCTGTCAGGTTCCGGTCCAAAATAGTGAGAAGAACGAACGGAAGCAATACTAGGATAAGAGTATTCAAAAAGAACCTGTGAAGGATACGCCTGTTGAACCACTTGCGCAGCTTAAAAGAAGATCCCATCATTTGCCTCCGTTACAGTATGTCTCGTATCTTTTTGTGAATGAAAGAGATGCCCGGGTAAAGGGCATCTCTCTTCGGGAAAAGCATCAGCCTCTTGCCATATAACGGTCGTATGCGGCCTGGCGGATAGCGATGGCATCTTCCACGCCCATATTCGACAGCTGCGACTGGAAAGACGCGAAGTCATCCAGTGAAACAGTGCCTAGCAGGAATTTCATCGTCATCTCGTCGCGATACGTATTGATCTCGCTCTCAATAGCCGTCCGAACACTCGCTTCCTCAGAAGTATAGCTTACTGGAGGCAGGCCGAACATCGTACCTTTGTTCCACTTACCAGAAGCATCCGCCTGGGAATTATAGTTATACATACGATATGTCCTCAGGAGTGGATCCTGGAAGAAAGCACCCGAAGAGGATCCGAAGCAGAACAGACCCAGAGAGACATCAAGGCTGTAACCGTCAGGATTGTTCTTGATGTAATCAGTCAGGTGCGGGATGCCCTCCTCATCTATGGTATAGCTCTCACCCTCGATGCCGAAGTTGATGAGCATATGGCCTTCACGGGAATACCAGTAATCGCAATACTGAGCGGCGATCTCCGGGGTCTTGCAGGAAGTAGTAATGGCCGCTCCCGTACCGTTGAATATCTGGTCCATAAGAGAAGTATAAGCCACATCCCCTTCGTTCAGAACGGGATAGGTTGCACCTACCAGTTTCGTGCCGTCCTTACCAAGCGCGGTGATATAGTTGCCCATACCAGAACCAAGGCCGCTAAGCCAGGCTGCCGCGTGACTGCTGGTAACTTTAGCATCATGCGTGGCTTCATCGCAGGTGACAAATTCGACGTCAATCAGTCCTTCATCATACCACTTCTTCATCTCCGTAAGCCATTCCTTATACTCGTCCATATACGGGCCGTACATAACAGTACCGTCTTTGACAATAAAGCTGTAGTCCGTACCGTATGCATTTGCAAAGAAGCGGACAGCTGAGATATAATTGGTCATTTCACGGGAAGCGAGGGGAACAATGGCATCGCCATCATCATTCACTCCCATTTCCTTAAAGGCAGTTAGTACATCATACCAATCCGAAACAGTCACAGGGACTTCCTTGCCGCATTTTTCAAGCCAGTCAGCTCGGAGCTGGTATCCGTATACGCTCTTGACTTCCTGATTGATTCTGGCATAAGGAAAGCAGTAAAGGTCGCCGGAATCTGTGCGCATGGAAAGATTCATAACTTGGTCGACAGCCAGCAAATGAGTCATATTTGGGCAGAATTCATCCCAAATGTCATTCAGACGGAGAATGACTTCATCGTCGATGGCAGCCTGTGCGCCGCCGGAATAACTGGAAGCCCAGTTCCACTCGATGATATCGGCAAGCTGGTCACCGGTGAGCATCAGATTGAACTTTTCTGTGTTCTGGCCAATCGGCGGGATAATCCATTCAATGTGGACATTAGACTTTTCCTCAATTACCTTAAAGCATTTGAGGGTATCATAGTTATCCGTCGTAGGTGCGATCTTGGTAGCGTCCATGCCCTTGAAGTACGTGAGAGTAACAGGCTCTGTGCTGATGGGAAGTGCAATCTCTTCCGTCGCAAAATCGATCATATCATATTCCGCGAAGGCCGCTCCGGCCGGTAGCAGAGCCATCATCAGGCAAAGGACAGCGGTAAGGATTCTTTTCATGGAATTTTCCTCCTGTTCTAATTGTATTCGATACCAAGTAGAGAAGCAATACCGATTAACCTTTTACTGCGCCGACCATCACCCCTTTGATAAAGTATCTCTGCAGGAACGGATATACACACAGGATGGGAACCGTGCCGACCATAATGGTTGCGTACTTTATGGTCGTCTGAATCGGTTCCGTTCCTGTTTCCGTCGTTGTAACAGCCTGTTCCTGACTGTTCGTTACAAGTATCTCCCTCATAATCATCTGAAGCGGATACTTTGAGCGCGTCTGGATATAAAGAAGTGATTGATACCACTGATTCCAGTGATCTACGCCGTAATAGAGCACCAGTACGGCAATCGTCGCGCCTACAAGCGGTGCCATGATCCGAAAGAGAATCACAAAATCATTCGCACCGTCCAGTAATGCGGATTCCTCCAGCGAATCGGGCACCTGTAACATGGCTGTGCGCAGTATGATAAGATTCCATGCGCTCAGTGCTGTAGGAAGTATCATCGACCAGCGATTATCGTATAATCCGAGGTTTTTTACGACAAGGAAGGTCGGGATCATTCCGCCTGAAAAGAACATCGTAAAGGTAATCCCAAGCATGATAGTATTACGAAACAGAAAACCTTTACGGCTCAAACCATACGCGCCGAGAAGCGTGAGGAGGATATTGATGGATGTACCTCCTATCAGGTTGATGACCGTAGTCAGGAGTCCTGTCCATATGGAGCGGTTTTTGAACACTTCTTTGTAGGAAGCCAGGGAATACCCTTTTGGCCAGAAAAGCAGCCCACGGTGCTTCATGATCTCCCAAGGATCCGAAAAAGAAGCAAAGAGGACGTAGAGCATCGGGTAGAAGGAAATGATCATCAGGAAAGTAAGGAAAGTATGGTTTCCCAACCGAAATATCCTCTCTCCGGTCGATCGTTTGATCGTATTTCCACTGTTGCTCATAGACTTGCCCTCCATTCTTTACCAGAGACTGGTCTCAGTAAGAGACCGGCTCAAACGGTTCACGCTGATGAGCATGATGAAATTGACCACGGAGTTGAACAGCGAGACTGCTGATGAATAGCTGTAGTTTGTCTCCAGAATGCCTTTCCTGTACACAAAAGTAGAGATCACATCTGCTGTTTCCAAAGTATTAGTATTATATAAGAGCAGGATTTTCTCCGAGCCAACGCTCATCATTCTGCCAAGACGCATGATGAGCATGATCACAACAGTAGGAAGAATACCGGGCAGTGTTACATGGATGGTCTGTCTCCATTTTCCGGCACCGTCGATACGGGCTGCTTCATAAAGCTGCTCATCTATGCCGGTAAGAGCTGAGAGATACAGAATCGAACCCCAGCCTACGCTCTGCCATATCCCTGAGGCGATATATACCGTGCGGAAATATTGGGGATACATAAGGAAGGCAGTCCTCGTCCCTCCGAATAGCGCTATCACCTCGTTGATTAGGCCGTCCAAGCT
Organism: Christensenella sp. UBA1224; assembly: GCA_002309235.1. Classification (GTDB taxonomy): domain Bacteria; phylum Bacillota; class Clostridia; order Christensenellales; family Aristaeellaceae; genus UBA1224. The sequence goes on from DBXA01000122.1 coordinate 9,327, forward strand.
CAGGAAATCCTTGAGCATACCGCAGATGACCACAATGGAGATAAAATGCGGAATATAGGTAACGGTCTGCACAGCTTTTTTAAAGGGAAGGAAATCAACTTCATTTATGAGCAGTGCGAGAATAATCGGCGCCGGAAAGCTGAACACTACGCTGTAAATATTTATGAGAAGCGTATTACGGATCAGCCTCCAGAAATAGTAGCTTGAAAAATAGGCGCGGAAGTGTTTAAAACCAACCCAGGCACTCCGATATATGCCTTTGCGGATATTAAAATCCCTGAAGGCGATCTGTGCACCATACATCGGCCAATAATGGAAAAGGATGTAATAAGCAATAACGGGTATCAGCATCAGATAGACATATTTGTAACGCTTATAATCTTTTGATAGAGCCCTCCATATCCTATGCGAACTGGAGCAGGTCTGGCCCCCTACTGTTCCACCGTGCATATCGATCCACCTTTCCTGAGCAGAATCTTCTGTATGTGAGTATATTGATTCCGACAGGGAGAACACAATGGACGGTTTTTGACTGAAAAGACATAATTTGATTGCTAGAACGTTCTGTTTGAGCTACCGGCAAAAAAAATCCTCTAGTCAAAAACTGTTCCGTTATGTATGCAGGAAAGAAGGAAAACAATGTCCTAGTCCTGCGCGATCACTTGCGGGCAAAAGCAGTTCATCACGGAACTCTGAACAAGATTGAAAACAAAGCATAAAAAAGAGACCTTAACGATTTTCGACTATATATCGTTTAGACAATATGTAATGACCTCCAGTTTGTAGGTTCGCGGATTTACATGTATACTACAGACTGGACGAACAATGAGTAGTAACAGGATTTACCGCATACAAATGGAGGTCATCACATGAAGTATACCATAATCTACTTTGGAATGGATGTTCACAAGGAAAGTTTTACTCTGGCCTGCTGCACGAATGAGAAGAAAGAGGCTGAATATGTCCAGAGAACCGAAGCCAACCACAGTAAAGTCATCAGTTATCTGGAAGCCGTCAAATCCTTTTTCTAATCACATATTGAGTGAATACTTCTATACTTTTTCTATTCTATCCTTGCGGCCTTCAGTCGCTTTCTACGCATCGCGATGGATAATTCAGGATATATTTTTTCTAAACAAACAGCAGCTGATGTGCTTCCTGAAACCGGCGCTCAGTCAAAACCCCTCCAGTCAAATTGAGCGACCGTCGGAAATGAACGATTCGATATGATCTGCTGATATACTTCCCCGCAATCTTCCGGAGAAAAGAATGGGGTCTTTCTCATGCTGCCATATTCGATACGGCCCATCGAAAGCAGCTTCAATACGCATTCGATATCGTCGTTTTGCGTAAACCAGCCGCTGTAGGAATCGACACCGGGCCTCGCATTCGTATGCGCACCGATCAGCGTGATCCCCGGTTTATGGATCTTGTTGTAGTAATCGATGGAAAAATCACTGTCCCTGGTACAGCCGAGCAGTGCTATCCTTCCGAAGCGGGCGGTGCAGTCCAATGCCTCATCCAAGCCTGCGCCTACTCCCGTAACTTCGATCACCACATTCACGCCGCCGGATGTCTTCTCTTTTACTTCAGCGTCAAATCCGCTTATCATGGGATCAAACACATGATCCGCTCCGCTCCGGATCGCTTCCTCTCTCCTTTCTTCTACAGGATCGACTGCTATGATCGGCGCTGCACCGGATAAACGCAGAAGCTTGACCGCGAACTGACCTAACAATCCGCATCCCATCACCATAGCCGATTCCCCGATCTCAAGCCTGCATTTTCTGATGGCGGCCAAAGGAAATGTGGAGATAAAAGCCAAAGCGGCGTCTTCCGACGATACGTTGTCCGGTATCTTTATAACCTGTTTTTCCGGCAGCAGATTATACTGTGAGTGCGTACTCCAGTACATCAGCACCCGGTCGTTCACGCGGACGGAACTGACTCCTTCACCGACCTCAGTTACGATTCCGGATGAAGAATACCCGGCGTATCTCGGAAAGACACCAGGCGTACAAGGACAGTTATGCGCATCTGTAATGATCGCGCGTTCCGTTCCGGGGCTTATGGTGCTGAACAGAGTCCTGACCAATACCTGTCCTTCTGCCGGAGACATGCACAGATCGTATTCTTTTATTTCGGCGGTATCCTTTCCGGAAAATTCAATGCGCTTTATTTTCATAGCTATCATACCTTCCTGCTCTTCACCCTATCTCCCGGCAGTTCAAACATATCAGGCCAACCGTCATACTTCGCTGTTTGTCCGATACAGCTCATTACATCAGATTTCTTTATTGACAGGCCTCCAGCACGGCTTTTTGCAGAGCCAGTTCATATTCCGACGTGTAAGCATTCTTTTTCTCGCCCCTGACGCAGGCCGCAAAATCGAGCATCATATCGTCATATCGCCCGGATATGTAACCCGGGAAGATCCTGCGGGCGACATCCGGCCCGTTGACGCCCTCTGCGTCCTTCAGAAGCGCCTCATACATAACAGTAGGGTGTTCCAGCGGCTGGATCTCTATAGTCCCCAACGTTCCCACGATCTTAAGGTCACGCCTTGCCATGCCGTTTACTTCATTTCCGTGGATGCGGACGGAGCATACGCCGTTAGGGTAATCAAGCACAGCAAAGGAGGTGTCCATCGATCCGTCATTGTTCCAGTTCGAGCTTCTGTTAAAGGGGATTATCCTGTCCGGCAGGCCATTGAGCAAAAGGATCATATCGATGATATGACAGCCGAGGAAAAACATCATGCCGCCCGGGAATTGTTTGAGCCATCTGCGTTTTTCGGGCGTATCCTGTCTGGAGAAGGTCGCATCGATGCCCACGATCTTCCCGAGCTTTCCGGATCTGACCGCGTTTACCGCATACTTAAATGCCGGGTTATACCGGTACATATAGCCCATCTGAACTGTGAGTGCCTTTTCATCCGCTGTTTTCAGCAAACGCTCAAACGCCTTGATGTCCGTTCCTCCTGGTTTATCCAGATGAACATGGAGCCCATGGTCTATACACTTCTGTGCATCCGAGACACTGCGCAGCTCATGCCCTTCACACAAGGCCGCGTCTATGTCCCTGCGTGAAAACAGCTCCTCCTCCGATATCCGCGGTATCCCATCGTAGGATCTTTCCTTCCCGAATGTCGCCCAGGTCTCTTCATCCGGTTCGCAGATCCCAATGATATCAAAAACATCCGGAAAGCTGCGGACACAATCCATGGTCGCCGTACTGTGGTCGTGAGCGATACCGTAATGAACTACCTTGATCTTTTTCATAGCATTCCCTCGGATCCCTTTTATTCTTCGCAGATCTTACCGCATATGTCTGTAAATATAATATACTTTGATTTTACACATTAGTCAATGTATGATCCGGGTCCGCAAACAGTTTTTTCTGCAGTATAGATATACCGAAAAAAGGACTGTCCCGATGACAGGACAATCCCCTTTCAGATTTTATCTTGCAGAAGCGTTATCAGCCCTGGCCGGCTATGGACAGGCCCTTCACCCATACGGTGGGGCTGCCGAAGCAGGAACCGCCGGGCATACCGAACTTCAGATCGCAGCCGACTTCCACAATATCCTTGAGCAGCTGGTAGAAGTTGCCGGCAACGGTGAACTGTTCCGCCGGGTCCGCTATCTTACCGTCCTTGATGACATATCCCTTGGCCGCGAGCGAGAAATCGCCCGTCACGCCGTTCGCGCCTGCGTGCATGCCCTGCAGCTGCGTGATCAGGAGTCCTTCTCCCACATCGGCAGCGAGCTCATCGCGGGTCCTGGTCCCCGGCTGTACATAGAAATTCGTGGGGGCTACCCTCACGGAGCCGCTCAGGCCTGCCCTGCCCGCATTCGCAGTCGTTTTCACACCTTGCTTGTTGGCTGTCTTCAGGTTATGAAGGAGCGTCACAAACTTCCCGTTTTCCACCACATTTTTCGCATAGCAGGCAACGCCTTCCGCGTCAAAAGGCCTGGAAGCCATGCTGCCTGGCCGGAGCGGATCATCCGTTATGGTAAGACATTCCGCCGCTATGGTCTCACCTTCGCGGCCCTTGAGGAGACTGAGCCCCTTCTGGGCATTTTCCGCGGAAAAGACACCCGAGAATGTGGCGAGGATCGTCGAAAAGGTATCATTGTCAAACAAAACCTTGTATTCCCCGGATGGGATGCTTTTTGCATGCAGGAAATCCGCCGCCGTTTTGACTGCCCTTTGTGCCATTTCATCCTTTTTCGCCTTCAGGGCTTCAAAATCCGTTGCCGATTCCACTACGAAATCAGTAGATGACTTTCCGTTTTCCGTCAGTACCGGAGCAATGAAGGCAGCTGTCATATTTACCTGGGAGGATACATCCAGCCCCTTTGTATTCACGATACGGCTGGAGCCCATGCTGTATATGACCTCGGAGCCTTCGGTACGGTCTGCCCTTTCATCCAGCGAGAGAGCCGTCTTTTCCAGTTCCTTCGCCAGAGCGATCTTATCCGCCGCCGGCACATCCGCGAGAGCCGGGTAATAACTTTCCAGCTCCGGATACTTTTCATCGCCGCCATAGATGAACTGTACATCCTCATTTTCGATGAGGACAGCCGCCTCCAGCGCGTTTGTGACCAGCTGGTCTGCCGCTTCCTCATCGTATACCATTGTGGAAGAGGAGCCCATCCTGCCGTTGTACAGCCCGCGGAATCCTATCCCGTCCGAGGATGCCGATGTATACTGCAGTATCTCTCCCTTGAAGATATTCACCTCGAATTCCTCTCCGGAGGATACGATCAGCTCGCAATCGGAAAAACCCGCAGCCTTAGCCTTTTCAAATACCATTTTGATAAATGCATTCTTGTCCATATTACCTGCCTCCCACCGTCATAGAGGATATCCTGATCCTGGGCTGGCCCACATTGGTGGGCACACTGCCGGAGAGCGATCCGCACATTCCCTGCGCCATGGTCATATTGGGACCGACGCGGTCGATCCTCATGATCGTCTCCCCGCCGCGGCCGATCAGCGCCGCGCCGCGCACCGGCTTCGCGATCTTGCCGTCACGGATGAGATAGCCTTCCGATACTGCGAAGTTGAATTCACCGGTCACAGGGTTCACGCTTCCGCCGCCCATCTTCGCGCAGTAGAGCCCATCGCCCATGGTTGAGATCATCTCATCCTCATCATCCGTGCCGGCGGCGATATACGTATTGCGCATGCGGCTGGTGGGAGCGAAGGAGTAATCCTGCCTGCGGGCGGAACCTGTAGGCGCCATCTGCATGCGGCGGCCGTTCAGCCGGTCTATCATGTAATTCCTCAATATTCCGTTTTCGATGAGCAGGAGCTTCGTGGTGGGCGTTCCCTCATCATCCACATTTGTGGAACCCCACTCGCCGGGGATCGTACCGTCATCGTACGCCGTCACCTTTTCAGAAGCGATCTGCTGGCCGAGCTTTCCGCAGAACTCGCTGTTGCCAAGGGCAACACTCGTAGCCTCCAGAGAATGGCCGCACGCCTCATGGAAGATGACGCCGCCAAAGCCGCCGTCCATCACCACAGGCATGACTCCTGCAGGGCAGTTCTCCGCGTGGAGCATGGTGATCGCCCTCTTCGATGCGTCGCGCGCCAGCTTCTCCACATCGATCTCATCATAGAACTCAAAGCCCTTCAGGGCTCCGGGGCTCTCGCTGCCGGTCTGCGTCTCTCCATTGCCGGCTGCCACAGACGTCATGCTGATGCGGGTGCGTACGCGCTTATCGGGAAGCATGAGACCTTCGCTGTTTGCGATGAGCACGTCCTTTTCAGATCCGATCAGGTTGACGATGACCTGGGCGATCTCAGGCGAATAATCCTTCGCCGCAGCATAAGCCCTCTTCACCAGATCCACCCTGCGGGTTCCGGGCACATCCGTGGGCAGGTACTTTACGGGATGGATGTTCGCACAGACAGAGCCGACCAGGGTGACATCCGCATCCTTCCCTCTGAGGCTCCCGACCGCATCCGCCGCCTGTTCAGCCAGGCGCATGAGACCGGCCTCCGAGATATCATTTCCATACACGTACACGCTGAGCAGTCCGTTGTATACGCGTATCCCTGCACCGCGGGACCTGGTGCCCGCAGCTGTTTCCACCTTTCCATCCATCATGGAGAGGTTCATGGAGCGGGTATCTTCGGCATAGAGCTCCGCAAAATCCCCGCCTGTGCGCATCGCGCGGCCGAGCGCGCTTTCGATCAGTTTCTTAGGTATCATTGTGTTTTTTCCGCCTCTCTGTCAATCTTTATATCCGAATCTCTCTTTGAGTTCATCGTATTTTTCCGCCGTGATCAGAGCGTCCTGCTTGATCCCCTCCAGGGTAACGGCATAGGTCCATCTCCCATAAGGCGTGATCGTATCTATGTGCTCCAGATTGATGATGTAGCTCTTATGAGAACGAAAGAAAACCGCAGGATCCAATTTTTCCTCAAGATCCGAGAGCGAATCTCCCGTCACGAACCTGCGGCCGCCTTCCGCATAGAGAACAGTCTGCCTGTCCTCACGCTGCACGAGCAGTATATCCGTGACGTTTACGAAGCTGACGCCCTCACGGCTCTTGAGCATGAGCTTTGTCCCTGTACCATGGGATACCTTTGCAGGCTTCGTTTCCTCCGGCGGCAGATTCCCGCGGATGCGCGTTGCGACCATGTCGAGCGTCCTGATCGCGCGGTCCACTTCAAAAGGCTTCAGGAGATAATCAAAGGCATATACCTTAAAGGCATCTCCCATGTACTCCTCATGCGCCGTTACAAATACGATGATGCATAAAGGATCCTTATCCTGAATGAGCCTTGCGCATTCAATGCCGGTCTTTCCGGGCATTTCAACATCCATGATGACCGCCTGCGGCTTCTGCTGCTCGTATAGGAGCATGAGCTCATCGCCGTCTCCTGCCGTGCCCACCAGATCAAAATCACCGGTCTTCTGTACGATGCCGGTGAGCAGCACCCGCATACCCGGGTCATCATCCGCGACAAGTATCCTGATCGGGTCCATTTCCATATCCTTTCAGATGTTCAACTGCCGCCGCTCCAACGGGAGCGGCGGCGATAATGCGATCATCTCATTGCAACAGGCCTTGAGAGTATCTCGCTCGTCACGATAGCGCGCCGCATATCCGAAGCTTTTACCCTTCTCCCCGCGGCAGACGCGTTCGCGGCCGGATCCGGTTTCCGTGCAGAAGCGGTCAGCCTGCCTTCCGACGTATGGCCGTGCTCCATGGAGCCGCCCACGCAGC
>DBXA01000122.1:16667-16800 GCA_002309235.1 Christensenella sp. UBA1224
CCGCAGGACGCACAGCCTTCACGGAAGGTATTTCGGCTGCCGGTGCCGGCGCGGCAGGCGTACTAACCGCCTGCGGCTGCGCCGCACCCTGCAAGCTCTGCAGCTTCGCCCGGATCTCAGCCTTTCTGGCTTC
>DBXA01000084.1 GCA_002309235.1 Christensenella sp. UBA1224
TTCTCCAACGATACCTCCATGGGCATACTGACGGAGGATTATTACGGTAAGGGCTTCCTCTATATCCTGGACATCCCGGATAATTTCGGCGACCTGTACCGCCTGCCGAAGGAGGTCATAGGCGCCATCGGCAAGGATTTCGCCCGCGGCGGCAGCCTGTACCTGAGCGCCCCGGCTCCCATGAACCTGTTCCGCTACGATAACGGCGTGTTCGGCGTATACAACCTGAATGCCTTTAAGCAGGACGCGGAGATCATACTGCTCGGGGAAGACATACTGGGCTTTGAGGATATCGAGACCGGCGCTCGTTTCACCGAGCCGGACCATATACTCCCCCGCCCGCACCGCAAGGGCGACAGCGCCGCGTTCATCGAGGAACCCGTGGAAAAGGCCTTCAAGCTGCCGGTATGGCCCGGCAGATACCGTTTCTTCCGCCTGATACGCGGATAACGCGGAAAACCATACAGAAATGAGGCATTACGATTGAAACCCCTGATCATGATCCTGTTCACTGCCGCCTTCCTTTACAGGCTCTTCCTCACGCTACTCGAAAGGCGTTCCTTTTCAAACCCCATACCGGCAAACGTGAGGGATGTATACGACGCCGAGACCTATGAAAAATGGCGCGGCTACAAAAAGGAAAAGCTGCGGACGGCGCTTTACGCCGCAGCTGCCGGCTATATCGCGGATATGCTGCTGCTCATCTTCAACGGATATGCCCGGGCAGCCGCCCTCTTCGCCGGAAATGTGTACAACGAGCTTTTCGGCGTCACGCTGCTCTCCGCCATTGCCGGCCTCATAACGGACATCGGCTTTTCCTGGTACGACGATATGGTGACAGAGCAGAAATACGGCTTCAACAGGACCGATAAAAAGACCTTCATCGCAGATCAGGCGAAGAATTTTATCATTTCCCTCGGCCTCATGACGGGGCTTACCTGTGCCCTGGCAGGCATCCACATGGCCATGGGAGACGGCATGCTCCTCCTCTTCACCGCGGTATTGTTCCTGTTCGGCATGCTGTTTTCCTTCCTGTACCCCGTATTCTCTAAAATATTCAACAAATTCACGGATCTTGAGGATGAGGAGCTGCGCCGGAGGCTCACGGCACTCCTGGAGAAAAACGGTTATAAGGTACGTGCCATACGGGTCATGGATGCTTCCAGGCGTTCTACCAAGAGCAACGCCTATTTCTCCGGCTTCGGCAGGATGAAGACCATTGTCCTTTACGATACCCTCCTCAACACCATGGATGCCGATGAGATATGCGCCGTTTTCGCCCATGAGATGGGCCACGGCCTGCATAAGGACACACTGAAGAACCAGATCCTGAGCCTTATCAGTATGTTCCTGCTCGCGTTCCTCCTCTGGTTCTGCTTACGGACACCCGGCATCTACACCGCCTTCGGCTTTGAGCATGTCAATTACGGCTTTGCCGTGATCATCGCGGTTTCGGTGGGCATGGGGCTCGTATCCCCGCTGTGGGGCCTCCTGACAAGCTGGCATTCCCGCAGAGCCGAATACCGCGCCGATGCCCAGGCTGTGAAGGAAGGGTATGGCGCGGCCCTTATCAGCGGACTCAAGAAGCTCACAAGGGGCAACTTCGGGGACCTGGCCCCTTCGCCTCTGCTCGTAAAGCTCACCTATTCCCACCCGACCCTTTCACAGCGCATCGCAGCGATCGAAAAAGGGAGCAGATGACAGGCATGGATACCTGCCGTACATGGAAGTTTGGTTTTCTTACAGCCATGCATATGAGATTTTGTTTGATTTTGCCACAGAAGTATGGGCGGAAAGGTGACGGCACTGCTGACATACGGTGAGGTAACTATGACCATTGACGGCGCAACCACAGGTTGCGCCGTTTCATTAAAATGCAAACACAGGTTGGTGGATACCGAGGACACCTTCTGTTAATCTGTTCCCGTACCGCGGGACAGAAGAACTTTACGGAAACAAACGACATGATCCGAAGGAGGAACAACCATGAGCTTTGGCAAAAATCTTCAGTATCTGCGTCAGCTCAGTGCAGGCATGACGCAGGAAGCACTGGCTGAAAAAATGAACGTCAGCCGTCAGACGATCTCAAAATGGGAAATGGATGCGGCTAATCCCGAAATAGATAAAGCGCTTGAACTCTGCAAAGTGTTCAACTGCTCTTTGGATAACCTTTTCAGGGATGAAATGGATCAGCACAGCAGTGCGTATACAAACCTCCGCGTTGAAGAGGTTTCCGGGTTCCGCTATGTGGAGCATACCGTCATCAGTACGGAACCGGAGAGCGATGCGCTGGACAGGGTCAGCAAATACGCAAAGGAGAATGGGATCGATGCTCCGAGAGTGATCGGGTGGGATTTTCCCAGATTGTCCATTGAACAGATCAATGTGTTCAAAATGCACGGATACACAGCTGCGTGGATCCTGCCGGACGGCCTGGTTCCCGGAGGACTGGAAGTGAAAGAACAGCCCGCGCACAAGTATGCGGCGATCCATATAGAGAAGCCCTTTGACAATCCGTTTGTCACCATCCCCGGAGCCTATCATACCCTGGGAGATTATATGAGAACGAACGGGCTTGTGTATGTGGAGAACGAAGTCATTCCATGCTTTGAAACAAGCGGAGAAACGATGGATGTATTTATGGCCTGCAGGTGAAATATCAGAGGAAGCGGCAGTATATGAGCGTACGATTCACAAAAGCCGGCACTTCGGATGCCCTGGTGCTGAACGCGATATCAAAGCGCGCGTTTGACAGTGACGTTGCGGTTGGAGCTCCCGCAAAAGGAGGCCCTCCCGGATATATGTCATTGAAGTTTCACATGAAAATGGCAAGATCAGGCCATCTGTTCAAGCTGACAGAGAACGGCCTGATCATTGGCGGGGCGATTCTTTTCCTGAACAGGGATACCCTGAATATCGGCAGGATATTCATCGATCCTGCGCATCACCGCAAGGGATTCGGAACACGAATGATGCATGAAATAGAGAAACTTTTTCCGGATGTTACGTCGTTTTCCCTTGATACGCCTGTCTGGAACAGGAGAACAAATTCTTTTTATACGAAGCTTGGATACGCGGAAGTAAAGCGAAGTGAAGGATTTGTATATTATTCGAAAATAACGGCTGGCTGAATGAAAACCTGCAGCAGCTGCCGGGAAATGCTGATCCGTATGCTGAGGAAGATTTCTTCTTTGTATCGGAGATATTTGTGATCCCGGAGAGAAAGAAGCAGGGAATCGG
>DBXA01000193.1:0-332 GCA_002309235.1 Christensenella sp. UBA1224
ACTACCATGGAAGTCCTCCCTGCCAGGGTCTTCGGTCACGGTCTGGAGGTCATCTGCCGGAACAAGGCTGTCGGGAGCTTCATCCGCCGCTACGGTGAGTATATCGAGCCCGGCGCCGATCTGCCCTCTTATGTTGAGATGACGTTCAAAAATGACGAAAAGGGCGATCCGCTGGTCACAAAGGATGCTCTGATCGTTCTCGGGATCATGTCGGATTCCCAGTATGAGGATATCAAGTCCATGACAAAGCAGATCACAAAGGTAGTCGCGGATGATCTCGCTGACAAGGGTCTTGTCCTATATGATATCAAGTTCGAGTTCGGTTATGACGC
>DBXA01000193.1:337-17813 GCA_002309235.1 Christensenella sp. UBA1224
ATGCTGATCGATGAGATCGCTTCCGGCAACATGCGCGTCTATAAGGATGGAAAGTACATCGAGCCTATGACGCTTTCCGAGCTGTTCTTCGCAAAATAAACGGGCAGGAGTAGTATATGGGTGGTTTTTTCGGCATCGCGTCTAAAAAGGATTGCCTTGCGGATGTGTTTTTCGGTACGGATTATCATTCCCATCTTGGAACAAAGAGCGGCGGGATAGCGGCGTATGACCGTGAACTGGGGCTGCAGAGGAAGATACACAGTATCTCCAATTCCCCTTTCCGCACAAAATTCGAAACGATCTTTGATGAAATGCGCGGTACTTCCGCTATAGGCTGTATCAGCGATACGTATCCGCAGCCTCTGCTGGTCAGGTCAAATCTCGGAACTTATGCCATATCGTGGATCGGCGTGATCAACAACGCGGATTCCCTTATCGGCCAATACCTGTCGTTCTCCGGCGGCCATTTCGACGCTATGACCGGCGGAAACGTGAATTATACCGAATTGCTCGCGGCGCTGATCGATCAGAAGAGTAATTTTACCGATGGGATCCGTTTTGCCCAGAATTCCATAGAAGGAACGGCTTCGATCCTGATCCTCCGGGAAGACGGGACGATCATCGCCGCCAGGGATAAGAACGGAAGGATCCCTGTCAATGTCGGCGCAAATGAGGATGGATATGCCGTCTCCTTTGAGTCATTCGCGTATCAGAAGCTGGGCTTTGAGGATGTGAGTGAGCTCGGGCCGGGAGAGATCGTTTCGATCACATCGGAAGGGATGACGCGTCTTTCGCCTCCTATGGAAAGAAAAAAGGTCTGCGCCTTCCTCTGGAGCTATTACGGGTATCCCACCTCCACCTATGAGGGGATCAACGTGGAAGCCATGCGGTACAGAAACGGCGCCATCATGGCGCGCAACGACGCGGAAGACGGATTTGACGCCTCAGTAGATTATATCGGCGGCGTTCCGGATTCCGGCACGCCTCACGCGATCGGTTATGCGAATGAGAGCGGCAAACATTTTGCACGTGCCTTTATCAAGTATACGCCGACCTGGGCCCGAAGCTTTACGCCCGCCCAGCAGTCCGAACGGGAGCGCATCGCGAAAATGAAGCAGATCCCGGTCAAGGAGCTTATCAAGGATAAAGACCTGCTCTTTGTGGACGATTCCATCGTACGAGGCACACAGCTGAAGGAAACGGTGGAATTCCTGTATGAAAACGGGGCGAGATCCGTTCATATCAGGTCTGCTTGTCCTCCAATCATGTACGGCTGCAAGTATCTGAACTTCTCAAGATCGACTTCCGATATGGAGCTGATCGCCCGCAGGATGATCTTTAAGCTCGAAGGTGAGGAAGGTTTCTCCCATCTGGAGGAATACGAGGATAAGAACACCGAGAGGGGAAAGAACCTCCGCAAGGCGATCTGTGAAGAATTGCATTTTGACTCACTGGAATTCCAGACAGTGGAAGGTATAGTCAAAGCGATCGGCATCGATAAGTGCGATCTGTGCACTTACTGCTGGGACGGAAAGGAATAGAGTATGAACGAGTATTCCCGGTCGGACGCGTACGCCGCTGCCGGTGTTGATATCACTGCCGGCTATAAAGCGGTCGAACTTATGAAAAAGCATATCGCTGCAACATCTGTCCCAGGCGTCGTATCCGGTATAGGCGGCTTCGGCGGGTTGTTTGAGCTGGATCTCACGGGCATCAAAAAGCCTGTGCTCGTTTCGGGCACAGACGGCGTCGGGACGAAGCTCAAACTTGCCTTTATCATGGATAAACATGATACCGTGGGCATAGACTGTGTCGCCATGTGCGTGAACGATATCATCTGCTGCGGCGCGAAGCCGCTCTATTTCCTCGATTATATCGCCTGCGGGAAAAACATTCCGGAGAGGATCGCGGATATCGTCAAAGGCGTCTGCGAAGGCTGCATCATGGCGGGAGCGGCCCTGATAGGCGGAGAGACAGCGGAGATGCCCGGTTTCTATCCGGCAGATGAGTACGATCTTGCGGGATACAGCACAGGTGTGGTGGATAAGGACAAGATCATAGACAACACATCCATGCATGAAGGAGATATCCTGATCGCCCTGCCTTCCTCCGGCGTCCATTCGAACGGTTTTTCTCTCATCCGCAAGGTATTTGACGTTGAAAACGCGGATATCACCGCCCCTATGGAAGTGTTTGGCGGCCGGTCCCTGGGCGAGACTCTGCTTACACCTACAAGGATCTATGTGAAAAGCGTTCTGGCGTTGAATGACCGTGTGAAGATAAAGGGCATATCGCACATTACCGGCGGCGGCTTCTATGAAAACATTCCGCGCTGCATCCCGGAAGGCCTCGGCGCGAAGATCGAGAAGAAAACGGTCAGGGTACTGCCCGTATTTGACGTTATCGCGCAGAAAGGGAAGATCAGCGAGAGGGATATGTTCAATACCTTCAATATGGGTGTTGGTATGTGCTTAGTCGTTTCTCCCGATGAAGCGGACAAGGCACTTGCCGTTCTGCATGAAAACGGGGAGGACGCGTATATCATAGGCGAAACGATCGCGTCTGATGAGAAGATCAGGATCGCCTGATCCCGAAGGACTGGCCGCAGTATCGGAATGCCGTACGGCATAACGGCGTTATCCGCCGGGGGAAGAGGTATAAAGTGACAGAAAAAAAAGCCAGGATAGCCGTGCTGGTATCCGGAGGGGGAACAAACCTTCAGGCGCTGATCGATGCCTGTAAAAGCGGGATCATACGATCCGGAGAGATAAAGCTTGTCATATCGAACAATGCCTCGGCTTACGCGCTCACAAGGGCAAGGGATAACGGCATACATGCCGTTTTCGTGAGCCGTAAAAAGAACGGCGGACAGGAAGGCTTTGAACGTAAGATCAAAGAGCTCCTTGAAAAGTACGAGATCGATCTGATCGTGCTCGCGGGCTTTATGTCTATATTGAGCGCTGATTTCACATCACGCTATCCGCGCCGGATACTGAATATCCACCCGTCCCTGATCCCTTCCTTCTGCGGGGAAGGGTTCTACGGGCTGAAGGTGCATGAGGCGGCGCTTGCGAGGGGCGTTAAAGTCACAGGTGCTACCGTTCACTTTGTGAACGAGATCCCGGACGGCGGGGAAATACTCCTCCAGAAGGCGGTAGCGATATTGCCGGCGGATACGCCTGAGGTTTTGCAGAAAAGAGTTATGGAGGAAGCGGAATGGAAATTGCTTCCTCAGGCGGTGGAAATGGTTTCCGGGGATATAATAACGGAGGAATGAAAGATGGATATCTACAAGATCAATGATATTGCCGAGCTCATCCGGGACAACAGTTACGTCGGCCGCGGCATCGTGATCGGCAAATCTGAGGATGGGAAAAATGCAGTCACGGCGTACTTTATCATGGGCCGCAGCGCGAATTCGCGCAACAGGGTATTTACCGTCAAAGAGGGCAGTGTTTATACCGAACCTTATGATGCCTCCAAAGTGGTGGATCCGAGCCTTATCATCTATGCCGCCGTGAGACAGTACGATAACAGGCTTATCGTGACAAATGGGGATCAAACGGATACGGTATATGACGCGCTGAAGGATGGAAAGACCTTTTCGGAAGCTCTCGCTTCCAGGCATTTTGAGCCGGATGCCCCCAACTTCACGCCGCGCATCAGCGGTATGGTGACCTTTGCCGAAAAGGATTTCAGTTACGAAATGAGCATCTTAAAGAGTATCGATCCCGAGGGCAGCGCATGCGCGAGGTATACTTTCGCTTACCCTTCAAAGGTGGGCCTCGGCCACTTTATCCACACATATGTATGTGACGGCAGTCCCATTCCGACTTTCCAGGGTGAACCGGAACGCGTCTTGATTGGCAGCGATATCGATGCTTTCACCAGTAAACTGTGGGATGCTCTTGATGAAAACAACAAGATATCTCTCTATGTGCGGTTTACGGATGTCGATACCGGGATCTATACGGATCGGCTTATCAATAAAAACAAGTGAGGAGCAGAAAGATGAAAGAATTCCAGCTTAAATACGGATGCAACCCAAATCAGAAGCCTGCCCGGATCTATATGCACGACGGATCGGAGCTGCCTGTGGAAGTGCTCAGCGGCAGACCGGGTTATATCAACTTTCTCGACGCGTTCAATTCCTGGCAGCTGGTTAAGGAGCTCAAAGAGGTATTGGGCCTTCCTGCGGCTGCATCCTTCAAGCATGTCAGCCCCACGTCCGCAGCAGTAGGAACAGTTTTGCCGGATAAGCTCAAGAAAGCTTGCTTTGTGGATGATATCAAGGGTTTGGACGCATCTCCTCTTGCGTGCGCATATGCGCGTGCGCGCGGCACCGACAGGCTTTGTTCCTTCGGAGATTGGGTCGCCCTTTCCGATATCTGCGATGTGCTGACGGCAAAGCTCATCAAACGGGAAGTATCCGATGGCGTGATCGCTCCCGGTTTTGAGCCGGAAGCTCTTGAGATACTGAAGGCCAAGAGAGACGGCACCTACAATGTGGTAAAAATCGATCCGGATTACGTCCCTGATCCGATAGAGCACAAGCAGGTATTCGGCATAACATTCGAACAGGGAAGGAACAATTTCCGTATCGATAAAGAACTTCTCTCGAACATCGTCACACAAAGAAAGGATATGCCGGAGAGCGCTGTCCGCGATATCATCGTTTCTCTGATAACGCTCAAGTATACTCAGTCCAATTCCGTATGCTACGCGTATGACGGACAGGCGATCGGCGTAGGAGCCGGCCAGCAGTCCAGGATTCATTGCACGCGCCTCGCGGGAACAAAGGCGGATACCTGGTTCCTCAGGCAGTCGGACAAGGTGCTCAGCCTTCCCTTCAAGCCCAAGATGGCGCGTCCGGACAAGGACAACGTGATAGACAGCTATATCAACCAGAATGAGGAAGATGTCTGCGAAGACGGTATCTGGCAGAAGTATTTCACGCGGCAGCCCGAACCCTTTACCAGGGATGAACAGAAAGACTACCTTTCCGGTATCAGCGAGGTCGCATTAGGTTCGGATGCCTTCTTCCCGTTCAGCGACAATATTGAAAGAGCGTACCGCAGCGGTGTAAAATATGTGGCGGAACCCGGCGGTTCCATCCGTGATGATGCTGTGATCGAGTGCTGCGATAAATACGGTATGGTCATGGCCTTTACCGGCATGAGGCTGTTCCACCATTGATCGAGCGGAGGTTTTGACATGAAGCTGATGGTAGTCGGAGGCGGCGGACGCGAGCACGCGATCATTCGCAAGCTCAGGGAAAACAGTGCTGTAGCAGAGATCTACGCTCTGCCGGGGAACGGCGGGATCGCACGGGATGCCCGATGCGTCCCGATAGCTGCGGACGATATTGCAGGGATCGCTGCCTTTGCTGTGGAAAACGGCATAGATTACTGTGTCGTCGCTCCGGATGATCCTCTTGTCCTTGGAGCGGTGGATTGTCTTGAATCAAAGGGAATACCGTGCTTCGGCCCGAATAAGGATGCCGCGATCATAGAGGGCAGTAAGGTGTTTTCCAAGAACCTTATGAAGAAATACGGTATTCCCACCGCAGCTTATGAAGTATTCGATGATGCCGGGGAAGCTCTCACATACCTGAAAGATGCACCTATGCCTGCCGTTATAAAGGCGGATGGGCTTGCGCTCGGCAAGGGAGTCATCATCGCACAGGACCTTGCGGAAGCCGAAGATGCCGTGAAAACGATCATGCAGGACCGGAAATTCGGAAAGAGCGGTGAACGTATCGTCATCGAAGAATACCTTACCGGGCCGGAGGTTTCCGTGCTGTCTTTTACGGACGGCAAGACGATCATCCCCATGATCTCGTCAATGGATCACAAGCGCGCAGGAGACGGGGATACGGGCCTCAATACCGGCGGTATGGGTACTGTCGCTCCGAACCCTTACTATACAAAAGAGATAGCGGCGGAATGTATGGAAACGATATTCCTTCCTACTATCCGCGCGATGAACGCGGAAGGAAGGACATTCAAAGGCTGTCTTTATTTCGGGCTGATGCTAACGGAAAATGGACCAAAGGTGATCGAATACAATTGCCGCTTTGGAGATCCCGAAACACAGGTCGTTCTGCCTTTGCTGGAATCGGATCTGCTCAGCATTATGATGGCATGCACGGAGGGCACGCTGGAAAAATGCGATGTGCGTTTCTCGGATAAATACGCTGCATGTGTGATCATGGCTTCCGAAGGCTATCCGGCAAAGTATGAGAAGGGATATGAAATAACGGTCCCGCAGCAGCTGTGGGATAATGTGTTCAGTGCCGGAACGGCGCTGAAGGATGGGAAGCTGGTTACGAACGGAGGCCGCGTGCTGGGCGTCTGCGCTGTTTCTGATACATTGTCAGAGGCGTTGAAGGACGCTTATGAAAAGGTGAGTGCCATAAGCTTCCAAAACGCGTACTATCGTCATGATATCGGCCGCAAGGCTCTGCAGGCGGAGGGCAAATAGATGGTTTACAGGATATATGTGGAGAAGAAAAAGGAATTTGCGAACGAAGCTGCCCAGCTTTTGTCGGATGCGGTATCTTTGCTGGGAATAGAAGGCCTCAGAGATATCCGGGTGATCAACAGGTATGATACGGAGAATATTACTGAAGACCTGTTCCGCTATGCGATAACGACTGTATTTTCAGAGCCGCAGGTCGATACGGCATCCGCATCTCTGGATACCGAAGGTGCGTATGTTTTTGCCGTCGAGTATCTGCCCGGGCAGTTTGATCAGAGAGCGGATTCCGCTTCCCAGTGTATCCAGATCATTTCACAGGGAGACAGGCCGCTGGTCCGCTCGGCAAAGGTCTACGCCCTATACGGAGAATTGTCCGATAAGGATATCGCGGAGATCAAGAAATATGTGATAAACCCGGTAGAAGCGCGCGAAGCGGATCTTGCCATGCCTGAGACTCTGAAAGTCGATTATGAGGTCCCGGATTCCGTCAAAACCCTTGACGGCTTTACAGAGCTTGACCGGGCAGGGCTTGAAGCCTTCGCTTCCGGCTATGGCCTTGCGATGGACGCGGATGACCTTGCCTTCTGCAGGGATTATTTTCGCACGGAGCGCCGTGATCCTACCATCACGGAGATCAGGATGATCGACACATATTGGTCGGATCATTGCCGCCATACAACTTTTCAGACGATCATCGATAATGTAACCTTTGAGGATGAGCTCCTGCAGAAGACATATGAAGAGTATCTCGCTGTCAGGGACGAGCTTGGACGTACAAAGCCAGTTTGCCTGATGGATATCGCGACGATCGCGGTGAAATACCTCAGAAAGAACGGAAAGCTTGAAAAGCTGGATGAGTCCGAGGAGATAAACGCCTGTACCGTTAAGGTCAATATAGAGGTAGACGGAAAAGAAGAGCCCTGGCTTTTGCTGTTCAAGAACGAGACGCATAACCATCCCACGGAGATAGAGCCCTTTGGCGGCGCGGCTACCTGTATCGGCGGCGCGATAAGAGACCCTCTCTCCGGCCGTTCCTATGTATACGGCGCCATGCGCGTTACCGGCGCTGCGGATCCGACAGTCCCTGTATCCGAGACGATACCGGGGAAGCTGCCCCAGCGTAAGATCGTCACGACTGCCGCGGCGGGATATTCTTCCTATGGGAACCAGGTAGGCCTGGCAACGGGTATTGTGGATGAGATCTACCATCCCGGTTACGCGGCAAAGCGTATGGAGATAGGCGCCGTGATAGCGGCTGCGCCTCAGAAAAACGTGCGCAGGGAAAGACCTTCGGCAGGCGATGTCGTTATCCTTCTCGGAGGAAGCACGGGCAGGGATGGGATCGGCGGCGCAACGGGATCCTCAAAGGCCCATAACGCCCATTCGGTAGAGACCTGCGGGGCTGAAGTACAAAAGGGCAATGCTCCTGAAGAAAGAAAGATACAGCGCCTGTTCCGCAACCCGCAGGCAAGCCTGATGATCAAGCGCTGCAATGACTTTGGGGCGGGCGGCGTTTCCGTCGCGATCGGTGAGCTTGCCGACGGGCTCGACATCGATCTGAACGCTGTCCCGAAAAAGTATGAAGGATTGGACGGGACAGAGCTCGCTATCTCCGAATCACAGGAGAGAATGGCTGTCGTCATAGCGAAAGAGGACACGGAAGCTTTCCTCAAGCTGGCGGATCAGGAGAACCTCCAGGCCTGCCCGGTAGCGGTCGTAACGGATACCGCGAGGCTTCGCATGCGCTGGAACGGGCATACCATCGTGGATGTCAGCAGGGAATTCCTGAATTCCAACGGCGCGGAGAAGCATATATCTGTTATTCCTGGAAAAGCTCGGCTCGACATCAAAAAGACAATAGGCGGTTTTACAGAAAACCTGAAGGCTGTCGCATCGGATCTCAACATGTGCTCAAAGCGAGGCCTTTCGGAGCGCTTTGATTCCACCATCGGCGCAGGTACCGTTATGATGCCCTTTGGCGGGAAATACCAGCTGACGCCCATACAGGCGATGGTCCAGAAGATATCGATAGAGAAGGGGCATACGGATGATTGTTCCCTTATGTCCTTCGGCTATAATCCCTTCATAGCCTCAGAGAGCCCGTACCACGGCGCGTACTATGCCGTGGTGGAATCGGTGTCAAAGCTGATCGCCAGCGGTGCTGAGTTTAAGGATGTTTATCTTACCTTCCAGGAGTATTTTGAAAAGCCCGGCACAGACGGAAAGCGTTGGGGCAAGCCTTTTTCAGCCCTGCTCGGTGCCTTCCGCGCCCAGATCGATCTGGGGATAGGAGCGATAGGGGGAAAGGATTCGATGAGCGGGTCCTTTGAAACGCTTGATGTCCCGCCGACGCTCGTCTCCTTTGCGGTCACCACCCAGAAGACCTCGGATATCATCACGCCCGAATTGAAAAAGGCGGGTGATCACCTGAGGCTTATCAGGACGCCCCTTGACGATGACAGACTTCCCGACAGAGATATGCTGCTTGCGAATTATGAAAAGGTGACGGGCCTGATCAGGGCGGGAAAGGCGAAAGCCTGCTATACGCCCGGTATTGGGGGTGTTGCGGAAGCTGTCATCAAGATGTCGATCGGCAATGGATTCGGGTTCCGCTTCGTACCGGAGACCGATCCGGATACGCTGTTCGGCTGTCAGTACGGGTCGTTCCTCGTCGAGACAGACGCGGAGTGTGAAGAAGGTGAAGATCTCGGTATCGTAACGCAAGACGGCTTCTATACTTTCGGGAACGAAAAGGTCGGTACGGAAGAGATCCTGTCCCTTTATGAGGCAAGGCTCGAAGGCGTCTACCCATGCAATAACGTCAGGGAAGGCGCAAAGCCTGAAACATATACCTGCAGCGGCAGGAAGCCCTCCGGGCCCGCTGTTCGGACGGCCAGACCCAAGGTACTGATCCCCGTTTTCCCGGGCACGAACTGTGAATACGACAGTGCCAAAGCAGTGACAGACGCGGGAGCGGATGCGGAGATATTCGTGATCAACAACCTGTCTTCGGATGGTATCAGCCGCTCTGTGGATGCTTTTGCCAGGCGCATCGCATTATCCCAGGCGATCTTTATTCCGGGAGGCTTTTCCGGCGGAGATGAACCGGACGGAAGCGGCAAGTTTATAACCGCGTTTTTCCGTAATGCCGCCATCAAGGAAGGAGTGACCGAGCTTCTGGATAAGAAGGGAGGCCTCATCTGCGGTATCTGCAACGGTTTCCAGGCGCTTATCAAGCTGGGGCTTCTGCCGTATGGAAAAATACTCGATACGGATGCGGACAGCCCGACTCTGACGTTCAACACCATTGCGCGCCATCAGTCGAAGATCGTCAGGACAAGGGTTTCTTCCAACAGCTCTCCATGGCTCAGCCTGGTTAGACCGGGAGATATCTTCCATGTACCGATCTCCCATGGCGAGGGAAGGTTTATCGCTTCTGACACTATGCTCAGGGAGCTTGCGGCAAACGGCCAGATCGCGACGCAGTATGTGGATCTGAGCGGCAAGGCGACAATGGATATCCGCTATAATCCGAACGGATCAACAGGAGCTGTGGAAGGCATCACTTCTCCCGACGGAAGGGTGTTCGGCAAGATGGGCCACAGCGAGCGTATCGGAAAAGGCTTATATCAGAACGTTACGGGTGAGTACGATATCCGTATGTTTGAGTCTGCGGTAAAGTATTTTAAGTGAGGAAAGTGACCATGGCACACTTGACAGATATAGAGATAGCGCAGTCCGCGCCGATCAGGCATATTTGTGATATCGCCGATAAAGCGGGGATTGACAGAAAATATGTGGAACAGTACGGAAACTATAAGGCCAAGATAGATCTTTCCCTGCTTAAGGAGAATACTGACAGCGACGGAAAGCTCATCCTGGTAACGGCGATCACGCCTACGCCCGCCGGGGAAGGAAAGACTACCACTACGATCGGCCTCGCGGACGGCCTCAGCCGTTTGGGCAAAAAGACGGTCGTTGCGCTGAGGGAACCTTCTCTGGGCCCGGTATTTGGCGTAAAGGGCGGGGCTGCCGGCGGAGGATATGCTCAGGTGGTCCCTATGGAGGATATCAATCTCCACTTTACAGGTGATTTCCATGCCATCGGGGCCGCGAACAATCTGCTCGCGGCGATGCTGGATAATCATATCCAGCAGGGGAACAGCCTCGGCATCGATACCAGGCGCATTACATGGAAGCGCTGTGTCGATATGAATGACAGACAGCTGCGGTTCATCGTTGACGGCCTTGGAGGCGCGTCAAACGGGACTCCGCGAGAGGATGGGTTTGATATAACGGTCGCCAGTGAGATCATGGCTGTTTTCTGCCTGGCATCGGATATCCATGATCTGAAGGAGAGGCTTTCCAGGATCATAGTCGCGTACACCTTTGACGGAAAGCCTGTCACGGCAGGCAATCTTAAGGCGGCAGGCGCCATGACGGCCCTTCTCAAGGATGCATTGAAGCCTAATCTTGTGCAGACGCTGGAGGGTACACCCGCGCTCGTACACGGCGGGCCTTTTGCGAACATCGCTCATGGCTGCAATTCCGTAATAGCTACGAGGATGGCGTTGAAGCTTGGTGATTACGCAGTTACCGAAGCAGGCTTCGGCGCCGATCTCGGCGCGGAAAAATTCCTTGATATCAAATGCCGCGTATCCGGTTTGAGGCCGAGCGCCGTTGTGATAGTGGCTACGGTACGGGCGCTGAAGATGCACGGAGGCCTCAACAAGGCCGATCTCGCCGCCCAGGATCTTGACGCGCTGGAAAAGGGAATTCCGAATCTTCTCCGCCATGTGTCCAATATCAGAAATGTATATAAGCTGCCCTGCGTGGTGGCTGTCAACCGGTTCCCGACCGATACGGATGCCGAGATCGACTTCATCATCAATAAATGCGGTGAATTGGGCGTCAATACCGTCCTTTCCACAGTGTGGGCTGAAGGAGGAAAGGGCGGAGAAAAGCTTGCCGCAGAGGTGATCCGCCTCTGCGAAGAAGAAAATGATTTCTCTTTCAGTTATACGGATGATCTGCCCATCGACAAGAAGATCAAAGCGGTAGTTACGCGTATCTACGGAGGAGAGGGAGTGACTATACTTCCCGCGGCGAAAAAGCAGATACGGCAGCTCCAGGAACTTGGTTTTGACGCTTATCCCGTCTGTATCGCCAAAACGCAATACAGCTTTACGGATGACCCCAGGAAGCTCGGCGCGCCTGAAGGCTTCCGCGTCACTGTCCGGAATGTCAAGGTGAGCGCAGGCGCGGGATTTATCGTCGCTCTGACCGGTGATATCATGACGATGCCAGGTCTTCCGAAAGTACCGGCAGCCGAGAACATCGATGTAAATGAGGATGGGAAGATCACCGGTCTCTTCTGATCGGATGCAGACTGCTCTCCTGGAATCCTGATTGATATTAGGAGGTAGGTATGGCGGAAAGTATAAGGCTCTCAAATGGCCTTGAGATAAGTCTCGCACAGGAAGACGGTTACGCATCCTATATGGAAGACGTGGCTGAAAAAGGACTTGCACCGATCAGAAGATCTGAAGAGATGCCTCTTGCAGCCGGCGGTACTCTGCATACGGAAAGCTACCTTCCGTTCGGCGCTGAAAAGGCTGTCATCCTGGTGCACGGGTATACGGAATCGGCTGAGAAACTCAAGGAAATGGTGTGGTATTTCGTCCAGGCGGGTTTCTGTGTGTTTACTTATGATCAGAGGGGACATGGCCGTTCCGTACGGGGCGTTGATGATCTGACCCTGACACATGTCGATCATTTTGAAGACTATGTGAGTGATCTCGAGGAGCTGCTGCTCCGCGTGGTCCTGCCGGAGACAAAGGGCATGCCCTTGTGCCTTTTTGGCCACTCTATGGGCGGCGCCGTTGTATCGCATTTTATCGTTGAGCATCCGACAACGATCAGGAAGGCGGTCCTTTCCTCGCCGATGATCGCTCCTGCAACAGGGTCGTTCCCTCCATGGGCGGTAAGGGTCCTGACAGCTTTGTTCTGTATGATCGGCAAGGGGAGGGACCGTGCTTTTATCGCAGGTCCCTATGATCCGGAGAAGGAGACCTTTGAGAAAAGCTGCGCTACAAGCCCCGCCCGGTTCGAATACTATAAGAATAAGCGGATGGCAAATGATTACCTTCAGAACTGCGCGCCGTCATACAGATGGGTACATGAATCCGTAGTACAGACAAGAGGGTTGTTCGACAGGAAAAAGGTATCGGGTGTGACGACGGATGTTCTGCTTTGCCAGGCCGGAAAAGATGATCTGGTAGCGCCTCTTCCTCAAGAGGATTTTATCAAGGCCCTTCCTTCGGCAAAATTGATACGGTATGATGAAGCGAAGCATGAAATATACAACTCCGCGGATGCCGTTATGAAACAGTATGTGAAGGATGTGCTCGAATTCCTCACCGCGGAATGATGTTTTCTACTTTTGGCATTCAGTGTGTGATGTCAGGTCTGAGATATCAGGAGGCGAGGAAAATGGCTTTTGATATGGCCAGGAGATACCTGGAGGAAAAGGGATATGGGGACAGGGTAATGGAATTCCCGGTATCCAGTGCCACGGTGGAGCTGGCGGCTGAAGCTGTCGGTACTGAACCTGCCCGGATCGCGAAATCCCTTACCTTTATGGTGGATGGTGCGCCGATCATGATCCTTTGTGCGGGAGATACGAGGATCAACAACAGTAAGTTCAAAGGTGTTTTTCACACAAAAGCCAAAATGCTGACAAGGGAAGAGGTCCTCAAATGGATAGGCCATGATGTAGGGGGCGTGTGCCCGTTTGGCATCAAAGAGGATATCGATGTATATCTTGATGAATCCCTGAAAAGGTTCGATACCGTATATCCCGCCTGCGGGAGCGGCAACAGCGCGGTGAAGCTGTCCATACCGGAATTGGAGGATGCTTCCGGTTATACAGGCTGGATCGATGTGTGTACGGAGACAGGGGAAAAAACTGAAACAAACAGTAAAGTTTGCGGTCGATAGGTCTGACATTGGGAATATTCCATATAAAGGGATGGATTCTTAAAGGAATGTTGTGATATACTATATAGCGATGGTTTGTGCAGATCACAGCATGTGAAGCAGCCTGAGATTTTTATGTGAAGGAGAATGAATATGAACGGTTCACCTCTTCAGAAAGTGAGATATGAGTATCTTCCGAAGCTTCCGGGGATGCTCAGGAACGGGATCTCTGAGATCAGCGTCAAGGTCGGAAATCCTACCCAGAGCGTTGCGGACCAGGATAAGATCAAAGACCTGTTCCCGAATACATACGGCAAAGAAGAGATCACCTTTGAGAAGGGCAAGAATACATCGGCAGCAAAAAAACAGGTTGTCGGCGTTATCCTTTCCGGCGGACAGGCACCCGGCGGTCACAACGTCGTCTGCGGCCTCTATGACGCCTTGAAAGCCACCGATAAAGACAATGTCCTTCTGGGCTTCAAAAACGGCCCCAGCGGCCTTCTGGAAGACGACCATATCGTTTTTGATGATGCTTATATAAACAAGTTCAGGAACACCGGCGGCTTTGATATCATCGGCTCCGGCCGGACAAAGCTTGAGACCGAGGAGCAGTTTGCCGTCGCGGCGGAAGTCTGCAGGAAGCACGGCATAACCGCTGTCGTGATCATCGGCGGAGATGATTCCAATACCAACGCAGCTGTACTGGCAGAGTATTTTGCTGCCCATAACACAGGCGTTCAGGTCATCGGCTGCCCCAAGACGATCGACGGAGACCTGAAGAACGAGGATATCGAATGCTCCTTCGGCTTTGATACCGCGACAAAGACGTACAGCGAGCTGATCGGGAATATCGAGAGAGATGCCAATTCGGCAAAGAAGTACTGGCACTTTGTCAAGGTTATGGGCCGTTCTGCCTCTCATGTCGCCCTTGAATGCGCGCTTGAGACACAGCCGAACATCTGCCTCATATCGGAAGAGGTTGCGGCCAAGAAAATGTCCCTTTCACAGATCGCGGATTACATCGCGGACTCTGTTGAAAAGAGAGCGGCAAAGGGTATGAACTTCGGTGTCGCGATCATACCGGAAGGCGTTGTGGAATTCGTTCCGGAGTTCTCAGTCCTCATCAAGGAGATCAACGAACTCCTCGCGGGCAGTAAGGCTGATGCCTTCAATGCGCTCCCCAACTGGAAAGAAAAATACGCCTTTATTGAAAAAGGCCTTTCCGCAGAATCCATGGCTGTTTTCGCCATCCTTCCGGAAGGCATCCAGCAGCAGCTCTTCTTGGAGCGCGATCCCCATGGCAATGTGCAGGTATCCCTTATCGAATCTGAGAAGCTGTTCTCTGCGCTGGTAAAGGATAAGCTGGCTGCGAGGAAAAAGGCGGGAACGTATAAAGGCAAGTTCAGCCCGCTCCATCACTTCTTCGGCTATGAGGGAAGATGTGCTTTCCCGTCGAATTTTGATGCGGATTATTGCTACTCACTTGGCTATAATGCTTTCATGCTCATTCAGTATGGCTACACCGGATACCTGTCCAAGGTTTCCAATCTTTCCAAGCCCGCGGATGAATGGGTCGCCGGCGGCATGCCCATCACAAAGATGATGAATATCGAGAGACGGCATGGAGAGGACAAGCCCGTTATCAGGAAAGCTCTCGTAGAGCTCGATGGCAAGCCCTTTAAGTATTTTGAAGAGCACAGGGATGGATGGGCGGTCGAAACCGACTATACATATCCGGGCGCCATCCAATACTTTGGCCCGTCTGAGGTCTGCGACATCACTACCAGGACTCTGGCTCTCGAAAAGGGAGAATAACTCACGTTAATGAATAAACAAGGCCCCGGCTTTTGACCGGGGCCTTGTGCTGATCTGATAGGGAAAATGGAGACGCGGCATGAATATTACGGTATATCTCGGGTCCTCAGACGGCAGCTCACCGTTTCTTCGGGAGAAGATAAGAGAATTGGGCAGCTGGATCGGAAAGTCAGGCAATACGCTGGTATATGGCGGGTCCAAATGCGGCCTTATGGGCATGCTTGCCGAAAGCACTGTCAAGTCAGGAGGAAAAGCGATCGGCGTTGAACCGAAGTTTTTCGTGGATGCGGTACTTCAGTATGACGGCCTCAGCGAGCTCATCGTGACCAGGGATATGAGCGAACGAAAAGCGAAAATGATAGAACTGGGTGATGCGTTCATCGCTTTCCCCGGCGGAACTGGCACGCTGGAGGAGATAACGGAGATCATGTCGCTAAAGGCACTCGATATGTTGGATGCGCCTTGCATACTGTATAATCTGAACGGCTTTTACGACAGCCTGAAGGACCTTCTGGATACCATGGTTGCCTATGGCCTGTCATCCTGTGAACGCCTTTCCGGCATATCATTCGCGCGTGACCTGCCTGAGATCATATCCTTACTCAAATAGATCATTTTCCCTGAATTGAAGGGAATAGAGCTTTTTATAAGTGCCGTTTTCAGCGATCAATTGGTCGTGCGTTCCGCGCTCTTTGATCTGGCCGTCTATCACAACAGCGATCTCATCGGCATTGCGGATGGTGGACAGGCGGTGGGCTACAACAAGGGTCGTTCTGCCCTTGCACAATTCGCCCAGAGCATGCTGTATGAGTACCTCTGTCGTATTGTCCAGGGCGCTTGTCGCTTCGTCAAGTATCAGTATCGCCGGATTTTTCAGGAAGACGCGGGCGATGCTCAAGCGCTGCTTCTGACCGCCGGAAAGCTTTACACCCCGTTCGCCGATCTCTGTATCATATCCGTTTTCAAGGGTCATGATATAGTCGTGTATATTTGCCCTCTTTGCGGCATCAACGACCTCTTCAAATGAAGCGTCGGGTCTTCCGTACAATATATTTTCCTTGATCGTACCTATGAACAGGAAAACATCCTGCTGTACGATGCCGATGTTTTTCCGCAGTGAATCCAGCTTTATCTTCCGGATATCGATCCCGTCGATCAGTATGGAACCATCATTTTCACCAAGCCGGTAAAAGTTGGGGAGTAAATGGCATATGGTGGTCTTGCCTCCCCCAGAAGGACCGACGAGAGCGACCTTGCGACCCGGCTCTATGCTGAAGGTTACATCATGCAGAACTTCGCTGGATGTGGCATAGGAATAGGTTACGTGTTCAAAATCGATCCGGCCCTTTACATCTTTCAGCTCGACAGCATCGGCAGGGTCCTTTTCAGGCTCCACATCCATGATCTCAATAAAGCGCTTAAAGCCGCTGACACCGTTCTGGTACTGCTCCATAAAGCCGATCAGTGTATTGACCGGGCCGATAAACAGATTGACGGATACGATAAATGTGGAATAATCTCCAAAAGAGATCCTGCCGGAATAGAGGAAAAGACCGCCGGCGATCAGTATGACAACATTGAATACATCGGTAACGAAAGCGGTAGAAGATCCGAAACGCCCCATCGCGCGGTATGCACCGCGGGAAGCTTCTACAAACTGTTCGTTTCCGTGTGCGAATTTCTCTAATTCGCCTTCTGAGTTGGTAAACGCTTTTGTAACACGGATGCCGGTAATGCTGCTTTCCACAGCAGCGTTGATAACAGCATTGCTTTTCCGCCGGTCATCAAAGGCCGCGCTCATTTCTTTCCTCAGGTGCAGGGACACGACCACCAGGATCGGGACACAGGCAAAGATGATTAGTGTCAGTATGGGATCGATCCTGCAGAGATAGATGAAGGACAGTATGATCATCAGCGAGCTGATCAGAAGGTTTTCCGGACCGTGATGGGCAAGCTCACTTACCTCAAACAGGTCGCTTGTGATGCGTGTCATGATGCGGCCGGTCTCATGCTCGTCGTAAAAACTGAATGGGAGCCTTTCCAGGTGTTCAAAAAGGTCCAGACGCATCTGGGACTGCATGCGCACACCGATGACATGCCCATAGTACTGAACGAAATACCTGAGGAGCATCCGAATGAAATAGAGCGCAAGCACCGATAACCCCGCAATGACGATAGTGGAATACATTTTGTTGGGGATATA
>DBXA01000178.1 GCA_002309235.1 Christensenella sp. UBA1224
GTGCCGCCGGTCTCGGTCAGACTGCGGGAGAGAATAAGGTTGCCGTTGTGCAGGTTCACATGGCCCGCACCGGCGCGGCCGGCATTGTGGCTGTCATATTCGGTGTAATCGAACAGGCCTGCGTTCGCTACGTAGTTGACGGTAAAGACCGGCATCTGGTAGATCATGTCGCTTGAATAGAAGACGACGTTGTTCGAGGACGACACCGTGTCGTTCAAAGAACGGAGCATCACGCCGTTGTTATTCGTCAGCTGGCCGTTCCTGTACCATTTGCGCACGAGGTTGGAGATGTCGAATTCGTACTTTTTGCCTGCCTGTGTCCCGCCGGAGACGGTGACGAGGTCCAGGACCCTGCTCTCATAAGAAGGCCTGTTATTATAAGTAATAGTCTGGGAAGACCAGGAACCGGTCACTTCGTGGAGGCCTATGTTTACGGCGGACGCCTGGTACGCGCCAAGGGTCACGGTCAGGTATGCCTTCGTGATAGTGTTAGCCATGCGGATCTGGGGGAGATCCTTATGCTTGATGTACGCATAGCAGATACCGTTGCTGCTGGCGGGGGAATTAGCTACCTTCATGGTGCTGGCCGTATGGGTGCGCACAGTATCCGGGGAATTAGAGGTGACGTAGTTATCCTCCATCAGGCTGCTTACCCGGGCGGAGCGGACCGTCGGGTCAAGGAGAACGGGGTATGCCGCGCTTTCGAGGAAGGCGTCGTCACACTTTAGGACCATGACGGTGCGGCCGTTTTCTTTTGACAGGGACGTATCGACTTTACCTGAGTTTCCTTCCGCGTCCATCAGAAAGGCGGGCGGGAGTTCAAAAACGGGTTTCCCATCCCGCATGGCATAAACCGTACCGTCGGCATCCTGTTCCAGAAGAAGGCCTTCGGTCTCGAGCCCGATCCTGAAGATCCGTAGGGCATTCTTGTCCTTCAGGATCATTTCATCCTTGAATTCGCTTCCGCGGATATGGCAAACGATATCGACGAATGGATACGCGTCCACGTAGCGTGCGGAGCTTTCAAAACCGGGGAGCGTGCTGCGTTTTACGTCTTCATCGTCGGTCTCAGGTATGGGGACGTCATCGATGGAGAGCGGGACCGGACCTGCGGCGAGGTACTGCCAGGCAATGGATGTGCCAGTGCCATCGGCGATGCTTACAGCCGGGGCAGCATCCGCGCTGCCGGCAAGACGGATCTTCCACGCTCCGTTTCTGCTTTCGTAGACGGTCCTGCCTTCCGCATCAGCCGGGACCAGGGTATTGTCGATATCCTGCCAATGACCGTCGGCATCTTTAAAATGCACGTTCTCAGGAAACAGGACTGCCTGGTATCGGTTACCGCCGAAGGCAAATACCTTTTTGCTTCCGGTACGTTCAGACACGATCTCTCCGCCGGGCATTTTGCTCGTCTTTTCACGGCCCCACTGAAGCATCGGGTCGTAGTTGCGGAGCAGTTTTCCGTTCAGGGATGCGCTGTTATCTTGCATGTTCGTGTTGTTGATAGTAGATGTCATGTTATGATCCTCCTGATTTCAATAGTTTTGTTATTTCAGAGCAAGACGACCCTTCTCGTTTTAAACGAAGGAGCCGTTACTCATACTCTTCATTGCACGGTCGAGCGCTATGATAAGAGCGACTGCGCCGTCAACTTTTTTTTCGTGGATTCGTCTTTGTCGATCTTCATCTTCTCGGCGGGATCTGTGCGTATGAGACGTTGTCCATGTTCTACCGAAGTACGGGAGCTCGGAGCAACGCTGACATTGGCCCTGGGCCTGTCCCGCATACGTAACAAGGCGGTTAACAGGTTGCTCATACATGAAGTAATACGTGGACAGAGTGTTAACACCCGCTCCCAGTCTTCTTATCATGACATGTTTTACAGAGCGGCTGCCAGTTGGCATGATCCCAGAACAGCCATTGATCCCCGCGGTGTGGGATGATATGGTCGACAACGGTTGCGGGGACGATCTTTCCTTCTGCCTGGCAGTTGATGCACAACGGATGTTGTCTCAGGTATAGTGCCCGGGCCTTGCGCCACTGTGCATCATATCCCCGGGCATCTGCTCCTCCGCGCAGTCGGTCTCTGTTCCACATCAGGTGATCCTTACAGAATACTTGGCCCTGTTCACAGAAGCCCGGGCACCCGGGATAGCGGCAGGGCCTTTTCGGTTTTTGGGGCATATCGAACCTCCTACAACACAAGCAGGCCTCTCTCGTCATAAACGGAGGAACCGCTGTTTGTGTTTTTAAGCGCCCGGTCGAGCGCCATAACAAGAGCGACTGCGCCATCGACTTTTTCCGTGGATTTCTCCTTATCGATCTTCAGGTTGCCGGCTGGATCAGTACGAATAAAGACGTTGTCGATGTTCCAACGCAGTACGGGATTTCGGTCATGCCTGAGGGATTTTTCAAGAACGAGCCGCATCAGGTCTTTCGTCGGATTGCTCATGTCCCGAAATCCCTGGCCGAAAGGAACCATCGTAAAGCCGTCGTCCTCCAGGGCTTGTACCATCATGCTGGCGTTCCACCGGTCGTATGCGATCTCACGGATATTGAAACGTTCACCTAGTTCCCGGATGAATTTCTCGATGAATCCATAATGGACCACATTGCCCTCAGTGGTATTGATGAAACCTTCCTTTTCCCATACGTCGTACATAACGTGGTCGCGCCGCACACGCAGCTGTAGCGTGTCTTTCGGAAGCCAGAAGTACGGAAGGATACGGAAAGATCCATCTGCTTCTTCCGGCGGAAAAACAAGGACCAAAGCTGTCAGGTCGCTGGTGGAGGAGAGATCAAGCCCGGCATAACAGGGAAGGCCGATAAGGTCGTCGCTGCAGTATGTATCCCCGCAGGCATCCCACTTATCCATTGGCATCCAGCGTACGGAAGTGTTCGTCCACTGGCACAGGTGAAATTGCCGGAACTGGATCTCTTCGGCGGGGTTTTCTTTTGCGCTGCTGCATCGCTGTTCGTAGTATTCCAGGTCGACAGTTTTCCCGAGGGACGGATTCGCCTTTATCCATACCTGCGGATCAGTCCAATCAGCATCATCCGGGGCGCTGTAGACGACCGGGTAGAAAGTAGGATCGGCCTTCCGTCCCTGCAGGATATCCAGCGCTTTCTGATGGACCTCGAAGCAGATGCTCGTGCGGTCGGATCCTGCGGTAGTGATGACGAAGTTCAGGGGCTGTTTGCGGGCAGCGCCGGATCCCTGCGTCATTGTCTCATACAGTTTCCTGTTGCTCTGTCCGAGCAACTCGTCAAAGATACATGCGTGTACGTTGTATCCGTATTTGGACGCGACGTCGCTCGACAGTGCCTGGTAGATGCTCCGCGTGGGCATGTATACCAGGCGTTTCTGGGATTCTATGATCCGTATGCGTTCACTGAGAAAAGGGGACTGTATGACCATATCCCTTGCAACGTCAAATACGATGCTCGCCTGCTGGCGGTCGTTTGCGCATCCGTAGATCTCAGCGCCTTCTTCATGATCAGCACAGAGCATATATAGAGCCACAGCTGCAGCCAGTTCGCTCTTGCCGGCTTTCTTGCAGATCTCAACAAAGGCCGTGTTGAACTGCCGGTATCCGGTTGCCTTGATCGTCCCAAACACGTCACGTATGATCTGTTCCTGCCACGGAAAGAGGATAAACGGTTTCCCTGACCAGATACCTTTTGTATGTTTCAGTGACTGGATAAATGAAACAGCACGATCGGCTTTTTTCCTGTCATAATGACTGGTAGGCAGCATGAACCGGGTCGACTGGAATACAGGCTTCCTGGTATTATCAGATTGCTTCATGGATGGGTAACCTCATCTGGTGGCTATATCATTATTATATTGAATCGCCTGATTCATGTACTGCTGACATCAATAAACGCTGCTCCAGAAGACATCTGGCCAAAGGTGTCCAGCCATATTGCCTGGCATTCGATTGAAAGCGTGAAGCCAGGCTGTTGATCTGCCTGTCTATTCGAAGAAGAGCGTTCCATGCGGGGGATGGGTATTCCGTGTGCAAGGTTTCCTCATACAGGGGGCTGCTTTCGACACTCAGCTTGATCCAAAGATCGGCTTCCCTGCAGGCATTCAGCAGTTTTTGCCGGTTGAGGTCATCATCCAACTGTAGGGCCTGAAGATAATACAGGCCAATATCATAGAGTTCTGCGGCGTGATCGGATAAGCCGTTCATTACTGTTCCTCCTCGGCAAAATTGCTCCCGCCGACCACCTGCACGTCATCGTCGGAGACAAGGATTGCTTCCATAGGATCCCTGGTCTGTTTCATGGCGGTCACGACATTTGCGATCATCGCAGACCGATTGGAAGGCGTCAGGCCGAATTCAGCGGCAAAAGACTTTATCTCACGCATCTGCTGGTTTGCTATGGCGATATACGGATTAGGTCTGATCCGACCTTCACTGTCCTTGTATATGGAGCCGTGACGCGTGATCTCCTCCTGCGCTTCAAGCCAGCGGGCATAAGCTGTACAGTAGCCTTCAAACGGAACGGCATCTGCCGGAGTCAAAAGGCCCATCTGTGTCAGGATAGGAGCCAGGCGCTTCCATTCTTTCCGCGCTTCAGGAAGCAGGTGGTGGGGACATCGGATGACTCCGGCAGGCGGGACGGGCTCCAGGTCGTTCAGGGGACGCTTGCCGGGATTGCCTTCCAGACGTTTCAGCGCTGTCGGCTTCGGCTTGCGGCCTGTCTTAGCCATGGCACCACACCTCCCTTCCTGGGCGGCCTCCCTTCTTATGCCCCGGCAGGCATGCTTTTGATCACTTCATCGTATGGGAACTTCTGTCCGTCCCTGATCACATATACATCAGGGGATGCATCCGGGAGGGAACGGTACCGCTGGACTGCCACATCGACATATTTCGGCTCCAGTTCCACTCCGAAGCATGTCCTGCCCAATTGCTCACAAGCGACCAGGGTGGAAGCGGATCCAAGGAATCCGTCCAGTACGATGCCGTTCGTTTGGGTGCATTGTTCGATCAGGTATGCCATAAGGAGAACTGGCTTGCTCGAAGGATGGCCATATCCGTCCTCCCGGGCGTTTCTGATTCGATCGAACTCAAATACAGTTGTCTGCTTCTGGTCGCCGTACCACCTGTGACGGCCGTCTTTTCGCCACCCCCAGATGATCGGTTCGTGATTGTACTTCCAATCCGTCCTGGTCAGTACCAGGCGATCCTTTTTCCATACCAGTCCGGCTCCGACCTTGAACCCGGCGTCTTCATAGGCGTCATGGAATATCCGGGCTTTAGCCGTGGCATAGAAAACATAGATGGATGCGTCTGCAGCCATCGCTTCATGGAAACACCGGAAGGCCCGAAGCAGGAAATCATATCCGTCCTTATCGCCCAGGTTGTCGTTGGCGATCGTTCCCACTGAGCTCTCCAGACGGACAAGGTAAGGCGGATCCGTGCAGACCAGGTTGACTTTGGTGTCCCCGAGGAGCATCTCATATGTATCTAGCAGGGTAGAATCGCCGCAGATCACAGTATGGCGGCCAATATGCCAGATATCGCCTGAGCGGGAAAAGCAGGGCTTTTCAAGTTCCGCTTCGATATCAAAGTTGTCCTCTTTCACATCCTTGTTGTGGACGTTGGAAAGGATATCGTCAACTTCGACCGCGTCGAATCCGGTGGAGTCAAGATCATAGCCATTTGTTTTGAGCTCGGACAAGAGGTCGGCCAGGGCAGCAGGTTCCCAGTCGCCTGTCGCTTTGTTCAGCAC
This sequence comes from Christensenella sp. UBA1224, assembly GCA_002309235.1. GTDB lineage: Bacteria > Bacillota > Clostridia > Christensenellales > Aristaeellaceae > UBA1224. Next base: position 5,746 of record DBXA01000178.1, read on the forward strand.
GACGTTGAGGGCTTTCTCGTCATCCGGGTTTTCGATATGCACCACGACGCACGTGATCTCCTGTGCACCCTCCGCTTTCAGCACTTTGAAACGTTGATGCCCGCCAACGATGTTGCCGGTCGCCTCGTTCCATATGATCGGATCGACGTATCCGAAGTCATCCATGGACCTCTTGATCTTCTCATAGGCAGGATCTCCCGGTTTCAGGTCCTTACGGGGATTGTATTTTGCCGGTTTCAGCATGGAAACGGGCACTTTTTTTATGTTCATTTCGGTATTTACGGGATTCGCAAAAGCCATGTCATTCAATCCTTTCATGATCGGGACAAATACACCGGGCAGTTTCCAAAAATCGCTCCTGTTTTGCGAAAAATCGTACGCGAGGGGGGCGCGGTCTCCAGGAATACACGCACAGCGATCCGACCCGCCCCTCCCTTATCGAAACCGACGCGCGTCCTTATCCCAAACTACGCATTCCCGTGTGCCCGGGAACTCGCCCATAGGGCAGGTGGGTTTTTCCGGCGGAAGGGCGGGCGGGGCACAGCGTTTCCCCGGGCCGCAGAGGCTGGTGTGCCCGGCGGGGCTTTCCCCGGGGCGGGCGGGAAAAGCCTACCTGCCCGGTATGCTTTCCGGGGCAAGGCCCGCCGGGGCGGTTACCGCCGGGCCCAGCCCAAACGGCCCGCCGGGAGACCTTCCCGGGCAAGGCACAGGAGGCTTTTTGCCCAGGCCGAGGCCGGGTCGGCCGGGCTTCCTATATAAGGCCGGACGCGGCCCGGACGTATCCTGAACGACGCAAAAACTACGCCGTTTCTTATCTGGACTTTCCGGCCCGGCGGAGTGATGAATGTGCCTGCCGGGCGGGCAAGCCCCGCCGGGCCCGGGCGGGCGGGAAAAGCCGCCGCCGGGAAAGGAGACCCGGTATGAAAACACAGACCTTCGGCATCGAGATTGAGATGAACCATATCACCCGGAAAAAGGCGGCTCAGGTGGTCGCCGCGACCCTTGGGGAAGGAGCGGCCTACGAACACCGGGGCGGGGCCTACGACTCTTGGGTGGTCACCGCGGCCGACGGCCGGAAGTGGAAGCTGGTCAGCGACGCGAGCATCGACGGGCCTCGCGAGGAAGAGACCGAGTTCGTCAGCCCGGTGTGCCGCT
>DBXA01000093.1 GCA_002309235.1 Christensenella sp. UBA1224
CCCGGCCTCCTCGACCTGTGCGACAGCATGGGCTTTCTCGTAATGGATGAAGCCTTTGACGAATGGGAAGGCATCAAGAACAAGTGGTGGCAGGGACACAATGTATACCCGCCAAAGCATTACGGCTATGGGGAAGATTTCCCGGAATGGCATGTGAGGGACCTGGAGAGCATGGTACTGAGGGACAGAAACCATCCTTCCATTATCATATGGTCCATCGGAAACGAGATCGATTACCCGAACGATCCCTATGTGACGCCTCTTTTTGAGGAAGTACTCGGCAATAACGATGCCGGCAAACCCGCTGCGGAACGAGTATATGACCCGCGCAAGCCAGATGCAAGGCGCCTTGCGGCCATCGCAAAAGAACTGACCGGGATCGTTCATCGCCTGGACAGCACGCGGCCCGTCCTGAGCGCTCTGTCGTTCCCGGAGCTCAGCAACCGGACAGGCTTCGCAGATGCGCTCGATATCGTGGGATACAATTACCGGGAACATTTCTACAAAGCCGATCACGCGTCGTATCCCGGCCGGGTATTGCTTGGCAGCGAAAACAGCCACACGAGTGCGGCCTGGTACGCCGTGCGGGACAACGATTTCATCTCCGCGCAGTTTCTGTGGACGGGGATCGATTTTCTGGGCGAATGCCCGGACTGGCCGGTACGGATCAGCAGGGCAGGCATGCTAGACCTTGCCTGCCGCGAAAAACCCCTCTTCAGCCTGAGAAAGGCACTGTGGACAAAAGAACCTGCTGCTCGGATCGCCGTCGGCGAGGGAAACGGTGAAGATAAAGGACCATGGAATGAGACCTTCCTGTGGGAAGGAAAAAGCAGCGATATGAAGCGCGTGAGCGTTTACACCAATGAAACGGAAGCGGAACTTTTCCTGAACGGCCGTTCATTGGGAAAAAAAGCCCTGCGGGATGAGGACGGCTGCCGCCTGGTATGGGAAGTGCCTTATGCGCAAGGAGAACTGCGCTGCGTGACCCCTCATGCGCACGACAGCCTATATACACCGTGCAAAGCGGAAAAACTGCGCCTTGTTCCGGACCGTACCCGGTGCCCTGCGGAGAGGATACAGGCAGTCACTCTGGAGATCAGTCTTGAAGATGCGCAAGGGCGCGCCGCGAAGGATGAGACGGTAACTATCCAGGTACTGGGTGACCTTAAACTCCTCGGTATCGAGAACGGAAGGCCCGATGACCTGACACCCTATTCGGAAAACTTCCGGCAGACGCTTTGCGGACACGCTGTCGCCTATGTACGCGCGGGCACCTGTCCCGGAAAAGCGTCAGTCTGCGCCTGTACGGAAAGCGGCCTTTCGGCAGAGATCACCCTGGAACTCACGAAGCCGTAAAAGAAAAAGGGGATACCGTCAGAGACCCAGCAGGTGCCGACGGTATCCTCACTGTTTTAGAGGCGGTTGAACCAGGCCCGTTCCGTGAACGGTTTCTTTTTCGGCGCCGCCGGCTCTTCCGCCGCAGCACCGACGGGGAGTATGCAAACCAGTTCATACCCTTCCGGAACGCCGAGCACGCGGGCAATCTTATCGCCGATCCTGTCGGCATCGGTGATATGGCCTTCATACCAGCAGCTCGCGTAACCCATGGCAGCGATCATGATGAGCATGTTTTCGATAGCAGCCGCGTAATCCTGCACGGCAAAGCATCTGTCCCGGTAAGCGATGATCCTTTTCGTAAGCACACAGATCATGGCAGGCGCTGTTTCAGCTACCGGCGGGTCTATCTGCGCTTTTATCTCTTCGAGCAGTTTTTTGTCATCTACCGCTACAAGGCTCGTTGTCTGCATATTGCAGCCGGAAGGCGCGGCAAGCCCGGCTTCCAGGATGGCAGTAAGGTCTTCCCTCGACACTTTATCCGGCAGGTACCTGCCGCGATAGCTCCGGCGTTTTTTTATCACATCCTGTACGGAATGCATTTTATCGGGAGACAAATCGAACACTTCCTTTTGCTTCGAACAGTTTTTTATTTTCCGACGCAGAAATTCTCGAATACGGAAGAAATGACGTCCTCCGCCGCGCTGCGGCCTGTGATCTCGCTCAGCGCATACATGGCCTGCCACAGATCATCCGTCACAAGGTCCAGCGGATCCCCGCGTTTTACGGTATCCTCAAGCCTTTCAAGAGCGGATGCGGCCCTGCCGGCACACGAGATGTGCCTCAGTACCGTCATGCTGTCTTCGCGCACGCCGCCGGCGCCGCAGACCGCAAGCGCCCTGTCGAGCATTTCCCCGACACCTGTTCCGCTGACGGCGGATACTTCCATCACGGGCACATGGTACTCTTCCTCGATATCGCGGGCATTCAGGACACTTCCGGCATCCGTCTTGTTGATCACGATGAGGTACCTTTCATCTGCCCGTGAAAGGAGAAGCGCGTCATCCGGGGAAAGCGGTTCGGAAGCATCGAGCACCAGCAGCACGCAGTCCGCCCCCGATTCCGTCCTCCTCGCGCGGTCGACTCCCATTGCTTCTATATCATCGCCGGTTTCCCGCTGACCTGCGGTATCGGATAATTCTATCAATATACCGTTTCTGACCAGGCGTTCCGTAAGAACATCCCGGGTAGTGCCCGGTATGCTGCTGACGATAGCCCTGTCCGTACCTGCAGCAGCGTTCATCAGGGAAGATTTTCCAACATTGGGCCGACCCGCAAGTACCACAGACACGCCTTCCCGTACCGCATGGGCGGCGCGCGGATCGCACCGGGACAGAATCTCCTCCCGTATCTTTTTTGCCTCTGTTAATACGCGCTGCGATGTGACTTCCTCATCGATTTCATCCGGGAAATCTGTCGCCGCACTCACGAGAGCGAGAAGCTCTTCCAGCTTTTTGCAGGCAGCGTTGACAAAAGCGGATACGCCGCCTTCCATCTGCCTTGCCGCGGCACGTGCCGCGGCTTCACCATCTGCCCGAATGACTCCCATAACGGCTTCCGCTTCCGACAGATCTATGCGGCCGCTCAGGAAAGCCCTCTTCGTAAATTCGCCCGGCTCCGCCGGACGCACAAGCCCTGTCGCAAGCACGCGTGCGAGGACCATATCCGGCACTGCCCTTCCGCCGTGGCATTGCAGCTCGCATACATCCTCTCGCGTATAAGTATGCGGCGCAGGGAGATACACAGCCATAGCCTCATCAAGAACGCTTCCATCCTCGCCGATGATCCTGCCATAGGTAAGCATGCGCTTCTTTAATCCCTTCGCCCGCGCAGGGCGGAATACCTTAAGAGCAGCTTCCAAAGCCTGCGGCCCGGATATCCTTATAACGGCAATGCCGCCTTCGCCCCTGGCTGTGGCGAGAGCGGCAATCGTATCATTCATGTTCATTCTTATCAGCCCTGCATGCGGACGGGAAGTATCATGTGGGTAAATTCATCGCTGTCAGCAGGAACGATGACACACGGGGTAACGCTCGTATTGAACCACATGCGTATCCTTTTTCCATCAATGGATTTGAGCGCATCGGAAAGATACTTCACATTGAAAGCGATCTTCAGGCCTTCACCCTCGATATCCGCCTCTACCTCCTCATGTACATCTCCTATTTCAGAGTTGGAAGTGATGACGATCATGCCGTTTCCGATATCGAGCTTCACAAGGTTATTCTTGCCCTCGCGCGCCATGAGGGATGCCCTCTCCACACAGTCGGACAAGAGGCCCGCATCCACATCCGCCTGTGTCTTCCATTCGGCCGGTATGATCATGCGGTAATTGATGTATTTGCCTTCCTTAAGAACGGTGATGACCTGCGTGGAATCCACTATGGTATACATATGGCCTCCGGCTACGCGTATGGTGATCATGCGCTCTTCATCATCGGAAAGGAGTCTCGCGATCTCCTGAAGGGCTTTTCCGGGAATGACCGCGTATAACTGATCGTCAGGGCTGACTCTTTGCATACGGATCGCCATGCGGAAGCCATCAAGTGCTACCATACGGGCTTCTCCTCCTGCGGATTCGAGCAGGCATCCTGTCAGTATCGGCCTTTCCTCATCCACGGCAATGGCAAAGGAGGTCTTCAGTATCATATCCTTCAAAAGTGCCTGCGGCAGCTCGATCTCCTGCTCTGCCGTAACATCGGTCATCTCCGTAGGCCTGGGATAAAGGCTCGACGGGCGATATGCGATAGAAGTACGCGATCCCATGCATTTGATGACGGCAGAGGTATTATTGGTCGTATCAAAGGTCATATCGCCGATGGGCAGCTTTCTGGATATCTCTGCCAGCAGCCTTCCGGGCAGGAGACAGGATCCGCCTTCCTGTACGGAAACGGAACACTTTGTGATCATGGTAAGCGTACCATCGGAACAGGTTATGCGCAGGTCATCATTTTCATCCGTTTCGAGCATTACATATTCCAATATCTGTACGGTGGTACGGACCGGCAGTGCATGCGTAGCGGTGGACAGTGCCTCGACGAAATCGGTAGAATTGCAGGTAAACTTCATTTTGCTCTTCCTCCTGATGAACAATAATATATATATATGACCAGAAGCTGTAGTGTTAGTGGTGTGGATACTGTGGATAACGTACCGGTGTATCCGGATATCTGCTTTATTGCCAAGACAAAATGTACTTATCGGGCCTGTGGAAGGATGTGTATGTTCTCCATGGATAACCTTTGGACGGCGTGTGGATATACCGTTTCTTTTCCACAGGATGTCATGTATTGATATGGCGTTTTATGGATTGCACCGCCTGGCGCAGCTTTTCATCTTCTTCTATGGCAGATGAGATCTTATCACAGGCATGCATGACGGTTGTGTGGTCTTTTTTCCGGAATACCTGAGCTATCCTCGGCAGAGAAAGGTGTGTGAGCTCTCTGCACAGATACATGGCTACTTGGCGCGGATCGGATATCTCCCGTGATCGGGTGGAGGACATGATCGCGTCTCTGGATATATTATAGTATGAACAGACCGCGTCCACAATGCCGTCCGGTGTTATGTCTTTCGGCTCACGGATCTGAAAGATGCTGCCCAAAGCTTCCTGCGCGAGTGAGATATCCATGCTGCGGCCGTAGAGCTCTGCCATGGCATTTACGCGGGTAAGAGCGCCTTCCAGCTCGCGGATATTGCTCACGACATTTTCGGCAATAAAGGCGATGACGTCGTCATCTACCATAAAATGCTCTTCTTCCGCCTTTCGTGCGAGTATGGCCATGCGTGTTTCGTAATCAGGCTTTGCGATATCGGCGATCAGGCCCCATTCGAAGCGGGAACGCAGCCTTTCCTCTAACGTAAGGATATCCTTCGGAGGCCGGTCCGAAGAGATGACGATCTGTTTTTTCATACTGTAGAGCTGGTTGAAGGTATGGAAAAACTCTTCCTGTGTGGCCTGTTTTCCGATGATGAACTGGATATCGTCTACCATCAGGACATCTACATTGCGCAGCCTGTCCCTAAGTTCCTGATTCGTCTTGCGTGCGATGGCCGTAATGACCTGGTTCGTAAATTCCTCGCTTGTCATGTAAAGGAGGTTGGTATCAGGGTTATCTGCCAGCATTTTATGGCCGATCGCCTGCATAAGATGGGTCTTTCCCAATCCCACGCCTCCATAGAGAAAAAGAGGATTGTAGGCTTCCGCCGGCATTTCCGCTACTGCGACGGCGGCTGCGTGCGCAAAACGATTGGAAGAGCCTACCACAAATGTATCAAATGTATAGCGGCTGTTGAGCATATTCGCGGAGACAGCCGTCCTGCGCTGCTGTGCGCCGGGATACTGTATGAGTACGTTGTATCGCTCTCCGAAGGTCTGATGGATGGCGGTATCGATCACAGTGGAATAACGCAGGCGGATATTTGTGGATGCAAAAAGCTCGTTTCCGGCGACGACCACGCTGGTATCCTCAAGTCCGAGAAGCTGAAGAGGCTCTATCCAGGAGGAGTAGTTGATGGAGGACATGCTTTGCTTCAAATATTCCAGCGTATCAGCCCATTTTTTCTTGATATCATTATTTATCATGAAGATCCCTCTTTATATATTCCACTGAAAGCGGTACGCGCTCCACAGGAAAAACACATGTTATACACAAAGTTATCCACATGTTTATCCACAGTCTGATCTGACGTACCGCCCACAGGGCATGCCTGCATATTGTAGCAGATTAAAGGCATTATTGCAATATTGTTCTGATATTTTACAACAGACTTTAGTCTTAAGTTATCCACAACTGTGGATAAAAAAACGATACAACGACATGTCGTTGCACAGATGACGGCGTTCTACGATATGTGGGTGAAATTGACGGGGTGCGGGATGAGAAAGCGCCGCGGAGGTTTTCCAGCGCGGCGCCATTGGGGACCGAAGTCCGTTTATTTGAGGTTAAATGTGACTGTCTCTCCGCCGGAGGAGAGAGTTAAAACAGCTTCGCCCGCATTTTCCGCTGCGGCGGAAGGCACCTCACAGGTGATGAGGAATTCCGTCTGCGCGAGGGGAAGAACGGTGGTCGTATAGCCGTTTCCGCCGTTTGTAACGGCACGCAGAGAGGCGCTGAAGGGTGCGCCGTCCATCGTAACGGAAGCTGTGATATCCCAGTTGAGACTGAGCTGTGAAGCGGAAGGATTGTTCAGGGTACCGCGGATGATGATGAGCGTATTATCGCTGTCCGATACGGATACGCCCGCAGATCCGTTTGCCGCGCGGCATTCCGCTGCCGTATACCAATATACGGGAGCGAATTTCGCTTTTCCGGCAGTGACGGCTTCTGCATCGGTTCTGCCGATATCCCTGGATGGCTCTGCCGGGTTCGTCAGGCACCGGATGAGCGCTTCATCCGCGCAGCCCGTCACGATCAGAGAATAATATCTCTGGGCGCGGCAGATGGCGTTTACGGTCTTTACACCGCAGGTCAATTCTGCCTTGCCGGCATAAAAGCCGTTTTTGGAGAGTTTTTCCTGAAGCTCGGTCACTGCTGTACCCCTGTCACCGGGTTTGATGAGCGATGTTTTATCGTCATCGGAAATGTGGGAAAGAGGCTCCAGCGAATACAGGCTCATCCATTCATCGGCGGAGATATCCCACAGCCCGTAACTGTCTATGCCAAGCTCTCCTGAAAGGATATCCATAAGTGAAAAGCATCTGAGGCTGGCAGATTCCAGCGTGGAGGAGGAAGCAGTAAGGGACGAATCATACACACCCTGCGTTCCCATAACGATCACGCGGACATCCGAACCTGCCGAAATGGAGCGGAGCAGCGGCAGGAGCTCCTGTGTAACGGGCAAGCGGCATTTTTCAGCCGGCGCTGTGCCTATTGCCGTCCTTTCGGAAACGGCGGCGATATCATAGGATACGCTGTCCGCGATAAAGGTGACTGCCTTTACGTCAAGGGGTTCACGGGCGACCATGTACAGCGTGATCTCCGGCCGGAGAGATCCTGTCTGTACATTCCCTGAAAGGGTCAGACCGAATATGGCTGCGCCTTTTGTGAGAGAGGCATTTATCTCACCTGCGGCTACACAGTCGAGTATCGCGGAAAGAGCGTGGTCCTGGGCGTACCATTCCCCTTCCGAGGATACGGAAAATCCCTCATGCCTTTCGAGGACCGTGATATCGTAGGGCAATGCGGCGCGCGGTATTCCCTCTGCCGAAGCAGCACCGATAAGAAGTGCCGCGCACACGATCAGGGATATAATGAGCTTTTTCATTCTGTATGATCACCTCCGGAATGATCCTTTATACACCGGAATAAGCGGAGAAACCGCCGTCTACGGGCAGTACGACGCCGGTCACGAAGCCGGCTGCCTTATCATCGAGCAGGAACATGAGAGGGCCGAGCAGTTCATCCGCGTCTCCGAAGCGGTTCATAGGCGTGGAGCCGAGTATCTTGCCGGTACGCGCGGTGGGGGTACCGTCTGCGTTGAAGAGCAGGCCGCGGTTCTGATTGGTTACGAAGAACCCGGGCGCAAGCGCGTTCACGCGGATACCGCTCTTGGCAAGGTAGACGGCGAGCCACTGGGTAAAATTGGAAACGCCGGCTTTGGCGGCGGAATAGGCGGGTATCTTGGTAAGGGGACGGAACGCGTTCATGGAAGAGATGTTCATGATGGTGCCCGAAGAGCGTTCCACCATGTCCTTTGCAAATACCTGTGTTGTCATAAGAGCGGCGGTCACGTTCAGGTCGAACACAAAGCGCACCCCTTCCGGGTCCAGGTCGAAGAAGGTGCGGATGTTTTCCTTTTCCTTATCGAACTGCTCGTCATCGGTCGTACCGCGGGGATTGTTGCCGCCTGCGCCGTTGATGAGGATGTCACAGGGGCCGAATTCGGTAAGTACCCTCTCATGCGCTGCACGCAGGGAATTGCCCGAAAGACAGTTGGCGCCGACAGCGATGGCCGTTCCGCCTTTGGCTGTAATGTCATCCGCGAACTTCTGCGCTGCGGCCTCGTTGATATCGAGCAGCGCGACTTTTGCGCCGCAAAGCGCAAGCGCTTCACTGAAAGCGGAGCAGAGAACGCCTCCCGCCCCCGTAATGACTGCGGTCTTGCCGGTAAAGTCCGGTTTATAAGCGAGTTCCATAAACAGATACCTTCTTTCTTTTCAGATATCGGACAAAACGTGTGTCCGGGTCCGCAAGGCTTAAACATCCCCTTACAGGGAGCATTCCTTTTCATGGTTTCATTATAGCGCAATCTGGAGAAAATAAACAGTATGCTGTGGAAGGGATTGAAAAAATATGCTCCGTATACTATGATTATCTCAGGATATACGCCGTATGGCGGAGCAAAGGAGCAGATGGATCATGCTTTCGGAATACAGAGAACTGTTTGATAAAGGCGTAGACAGGCGCGGCACGAACTGCATCAAGTGGGACAGAAGGGGAGACGTATTCGGAAATCCCGATGCCATCCCCATGTGGGTGGCGGATACGGATTTCGCGGCTCCCCGCCAGGTTTGCGAGGCTCTCGCGGAAAGGGCCATGCACGGCGCCATCGGCTACAGCGCCGGGAACGGCGATGATAAGCGCGCCGCCTGCGGCTGGCTCAGGCGCAGGTTCGGCCTCGAGGCGCAAGAGGACTGGCTGCTGTTCTCTCCGGGCGTTGTAGAGGCGCTGTACTTTTCTGTACTCGCTCTCACACAGGAGGGCGATAAGATCGCCATACAGCCGCCGATCTATGGACCTTTCCCGATGGTGATCGAAAAATCCAAGCGGGAGATCTATGAAAACAAACTGATCCGAACTGCAGACGGATCCTGGAAAATGGATCTGGAGGATCTGGAGAAAGGCCTGAAGGCCGGCGTCAAGCTTCTCATGCTGTGCTCTCCGCACAATCCGACGGGGCGCGTTTGGACCTTGGAAGAGCTTACCGCTCTTACGAAGCTGCTGGATCGATACGACGCGCGTCTCGTTTCGGATGAGATCCATTCCGATATCATCATGAAGGGGCATGTTCATACGCCGATACTTTCCGTTCCCGGTGCCGAGAAGGCGGTTATGGCTATCGCTCCCAGCAAGACGTTCAACCTGGCGGGTCTTCAATATTCCTTCTTCGTCATAAGGGATGCCGAGACACGCAGGCTTGTGAAGGATGCTATAAGCATATACGGCCTTTCCGGCGGGAATGTGATGGGAGAGATCGCGGCAAGGGAAGCATATGATCATGGCGATGAGTGGCTTGATAACCTAAACGAATATATATACGAAAACAAGTGCTGTGCCGCAGCGTTCATCCGGGAGCATATGCCGGAGGTGGATGTGACAGAGGGGGAAGGTACTTTCCTCATGTGGCTGGATATGCGGGCATGGGGCTTAAGCGAGAAGGAACTGCTCGATGTGCTCAACAGGAACGGGGCTGCTCTTACCAACGGAACATTCTTCGGAAAGGAATTCGATGGCTGGATGCGGCTTAACGTAGGCACGCCTCGCCGGATCCTGGAGAAGGGTCTGGAAAACATGCTCAAAGCCCGCAAAGAAACACTGGGCATGCCCTGACGGGCGTGATATTTGCCTGAAGCATTAGAATTTGAGTGTTTCCTGTCTGCTGCCTCCGGCTCCATATCCCATCTTCAGAAATATTACGCCCGGCGCAGAGAAGTATCCTGAAGATCGATAAAACAGGACTGCCCGAATGCTCTTTTCGGAGCATTTTCAGGCAGTCCTGTTTCCTTTGCAGTTTATGCGGCCTTCGCTGTATCAGCCCTCTGCTTCTTCGTAGGGAATGATGAGCTGGTAGGTCTCTCCGCCGAATTCAGCTGTTTCGGGGAGGGAGGCATAGAACTTCTCCCAGTATTCCTCATCATATTCGTCGCCGTCCAGAGGTTCGTTTTCCTTGGCCTCGGCCCATTCGTCATAGCTTACAAAGCCGTACTTTGCCGGATCGAACCAATCCTCCACCTCGGTGGAGCCATAATCGGAAACAGTGCAGTCGAAGCTGATGCCGATGGTGTGTTCTTTTCCCGTTTCATCGGTCATGGCGAAGGTAACGGTGCCCTTCGCGCCTGTCAGGAGGCCTTCGGCATCGGTCGTGATATCCGCTTCGGCAGAAGATACGGTGACGCTCTTCATCCTGTCGAAGATGGCACGGGTCATGGTCAGGTAGTAATAGTCAAAGGGGAAGGTATCCAAAGCGGTGAAGCTTCCATCGGTCTTGACTTTTACGAGTACGGCATTCGGATCCTGTGCGCGGGCTTCCTTCTCGTAATATTCATCCATTTCGGTGGAAAGGTCGTACAGCTTGTCGTTCAGATCCGGGTTGTTGCTCCAGTAAAGGACCTTCTCAAGATAATCCTTTTCAAGGGGCTTTCCGTATACCTTCTCGTAATAGGCGCACAGGGCGCTTGTATAATCGGCATAGCTCGTATACAGCTCACCGGCCTTGCGCATGTAATCCTCTTCCGTGGCAAGGTATTCGGTAGTACCGTCGGCATGCACGTAGACATAGCCGTTGGCGTACTCCTGGGGAACCTTTGCTATGATCTCCTTCTCTTCCTGCTCCATCACGTTATACGCTACCATATAGCGGTCATAGGCGATATCGTCGGAAAGGTCTTCCGGCACATCTTCGCCGTAGATCAGCTGATGCTTTTCGTTGATCATCTTGTCCCAGTCTTCATAACGGATATAAGGCCCGCCCTCGGGATCGCTGTAGGAGTACATATACATGTAGTAATTGTCCTTGAGATAATCAAGGCCGAAGTAGTACAGCGTGGAGCCGATGACCTCCGGCAAGGCGCCGGACGAAATGTGGTATGCTTTGCCGCTTTCGGTCTCCGTTACGCTGTTTTCGGTGAAGAGACCGGCTGCGAAGGAACCCACGCTCCTGAGAAGAGAGAATGCAGCTTCGTTGGTGACGGTGTTTTCAAGTATGGTATCGGAAGCGCCCTGGTGCAATTGGGTGTAGTAATTGCCGTTATAGGTATCGTTTGCATAGACGTCTGAGCCGATGCCTACCACAGTGTAGCCGCCGGTGTAGACCGTTTCGCCATCCTTGACGGTATCCAGCATGTAGCGCAGGTAGGAATCATAGCCATCCTGCTTGTAGGAGGCGTCCATCTTCTTAAAGACCTCTCCGTCAAAGGAGAAATCTGCCTTGACGTTTATCGTTGCATTGCTTGTGCGGAAAGCAAGCTTCTCGGCGGCATCGATGATGCCGGAGATGGAAGGCGTACCTTCGGCGAACGCGCAGGTAGCGGCTATCGCCAGGACGAGTATCAGGGATATGAGCTTAAAGGTTCTTTTCATAAAAGGAACTCCTTTCAAGATTGTCACTGCTTAGACGCGGGGTTTTTGGAAAAGGTTCACGAGAGATCCATGATTTCGGATATTTTTATTATATATCTATTACCGATGTTTTGCAACCCTGTACTGATCGATGCATATTTCTGCAATATTAAAGCCGGGACTGCCTTTTCGGACAATCCCGGCAGTATAAGACCCGGGTAAAGATGAAGCACAGAGGTCAGGCGAGGATGGGCTCCTTCACGTATTCCCGGAGTATCGCCAGCGCGCTCTCCATATCACGCATGTCGATGACCTCGCACGCGGAGTGGACGTAGCGGCAGGGGATAGAAAGGGTCCCGGCGGGAATGCCGGCTCTGGCGTGCTGTATGGCTCCGCCGTCGGTACCGCCGAAGGGCAGTACTTCCCGCTGGTATGGAACACCTGCCCTTTCTGCAGCGGCGATGAGCGCATCACGTACCGAAGGGGTTGCGACCATGGAATTATCCATGAATTTGACAGCTGCTCCTTCGCCCAGCCTGACGGATGGCAGCTTGACCTCAGGGCTGTCGCCCCAGGCGGTCACATCCAGCCCGACGCCAACATCCGGGTCTACCTGGTAGGCAGCTGCTGCGGCGCCGCGCAGGCCTACTTCCTCCTGTACGGAGAACACGCCTACGATGGTGTTTTCAGTCTCCGTCTTGCTCAAAAGCAGTTCCGCAAGCAGCGCGCAGGCACACCGGTCGTCCATGGCAGGGGAAGCCAGGCGGTATTTTCCCAATGGGATGCAGTCCGGCGCGTACACGCATACATCCCCCAGGGAGACCATGGAAAGAGCTTCTGCCCTGTCCTTCGCGCCGATGTCCACGAACAGATGCCTGATACCGGCTGTCTCATCCCGGACGGGCTGGCACATCACCACGCCTTCCACGCCGTTTCCGAATGTCACATGGCGGGCGCGCATATTGTCCACCGATACGCCGCCCACATTGGTCACACGCAGGTAGCCGGTTTCCTCCACATCCGCCACGACGAGGCCGATATGGTCCATGTGGGCGGAAAACAATACGGTCTTTCCCCCCGGCTTTCCTTTCTTTTCCACGATCAGATTGCCCATCGTGTCCACGCGCATACTGTCAACGTTTTTTTCCAGCATGCCGCGCAGCGCGCTTACGACCTGCCCCTCTCTTCCGGTGGGGCCGTATATGCCAAGCAATTTTTGTAATGTATCCTGCAGCATGATCCTTTTTCCTCCATCATTTATGAAGTGGCTTTCGGGCGTCGGCGAACGCATCCGCGAGGGCGTACTGCGCCTGTACATCCGAGAGCTTGATTACGGAGCTTGGGCCGTGCATATACCGGCATGGCACCGAGAGCACGCAGGTACGCATACCGCCCTTGGTGCGCTGGTAGGATGCGGCATCGCTGAGGCCCGCGGTATCGCGCCTGGCCTGATGGGGGATGCCCAATGCCTGCGCCAGGTCCATAAGCTCTTTGTACAATCCCGCATTGGCGATGGATGCCCTGTCCATAAAGGAAACGGCTATGCCCATGCCTGCCTCGCAGGCCTTGAGGGCTTTGTCCACGCCCCGGATATCGGCGGCCGGGGCACAATCCAATACGATCGCGTCATCCGCCTGGGCATCAAACGCCGCCCCTGAGGAGCCGCGCATGCCCACTTGCTTCTGCGCTGTGAAGGCGTATGTCACATCCGCGTCGTACTGCTTTTCCATCATCCGGAGCATTGTACAGCACCCTGTCCGGCTGTCAAGGGCCTTGGATACGGCAAAGCCATCTCCGAATTCCTCATAACCGCTGTCAAAATAGGCATAGCTGCCCTTGGGGCAGTCCGCCAGGGCATCGTCCCGGTTCTTTGCGCCGATATCGATATAAAGGCCGTCATAATCCAGCACATGGCCGTACTGTTCGTCTGACTGCAGATGGATGGCGAGGGCTCCTATAACGCCGGGAATGCGTTTTTCGCCGACGAGCACGTATTTGCTCACGGCCTGGCGGCTGTCGATATCACCGACCGGGCGGAATTGCAGAAGGCCATCTTCTGTGGCATCCAGTATGATAAAGCCGATCTCGTCCATATGGGCGCTGAAGAGCAGCCTCCTGTCGCCCTTACGTCCTTTTTGAAAGGCGATGACGTTTCCCATACGGTCGATGCGAACGCTGTCGCACAGAGGGCGGGCGGCATCCAGTATCGCGCGGCGTACGGCGCCTTCATCACCGGAAGCGCCGTTCAGTTCACACAGGGTCTTTAAGTCCATAACGCATCCTCCCAGCTTTCGTCCACTTGGGCCAGATAGTGCGCCAGCAGCCTGCCGCCCTCGGTCAGCGCGTGCATATCGAATGTTTCCACGTTGGTATGCATATATTTGATAGGAAGGGACAACAGCGCCATAGGCACACCTGAACGGGTGATGGAAAGCTCATCCGCATCTGTGCCCGTATACCGGGGATCTACGGCCACCTGCAGAGCGATGCCGTTGTCTTTGGCTGTCTCTTCCAGCTTTTTGACCAGGAACGGGTTCAGGAACGGCCCCTTGCTCGCTACCAGGGAATCTATCTTGCTGGTAGAATTGGGCGGCGCGCCGGGGGTATCCGCGTGACACACGTCAAAAGCCACGCCGTAATCCGGCGCCAGGCCGAAGCCCGAAACCAGCGCGCCGTAGCAGCCGATCTCCTCCTGGCAGGTGGAGACAAAATACAGGTCCGCCTTGTGTTCCATGTGCCTGAGCCGTTGGGCCGCCTCCAGCATGATAGCGACGCAGCCCCGGTCGTCTACGGTCTTTGTGGCGGCACGGCCGTTCTTCAGCGCCGCGTAGCGTGCCTCGAAGCATACCGTATCTCCTACCCGCACCAGGGAGCGCACGCTGTCCGCGGGCATGCCCATATCTACAAAAAGTGTATCCCAGGAGTAGTTCTTTGTTTTTTCTGCTACGCGCTGCAGGTGGATCGGCGCAGTGCCCACGATGCCCAGGCGCACGCCTTCCTTTGTATATACGCGTACGCGCATGCCGGGCAATACCCGCGGGTCCACGCCGCCTACGCATTCCAGCCGCAGGCAGCCGTCATCCTCGATCTTGGATACCATCATGCCGATCTCATCCAGATGCGCGCAGATCTCCACCTTGGGGCCGTCTCCCTTCTGACGCGCCACAACGCAGTTCAAAGGCGTGATGGTGACTTCATCTGAGAAAGGACGGAATGCCTCGGCGATATATTCCGCCGCAGCCCTTTCATTGCCCGTAACGCCGGGAATGGCCGTCACCTCGCGCAGAAACGCTTCCGCTTTCATGATATCTGTCCTCCAATGTCTCCCCGGGCCGGCAGCCGGAATCGGACAAGGCTGTCCGGCCCTGCGGGATTATGTGCCCTTGATAAGGGCTTACAGCTTTCCGCCCTTGAACTGGGGCATCCATTCCTGATTCTGCTCAAACATCTCGTTGACCATTTCCCGAATCTCCCGGAGGGAACAGACGGCGGCAGTCAGCGGGTCGTAGCAGATGGCCTGGTAGATCATTTCCTTATCGCCGGCGAGAGAGCCTTCCACGACGAGCTCTTCTATCTGTGCCGATGTTCCGGAGAGGAGCGCCAGCTGCGGCGGCATCTTGCCCACGGCGATNNGGCTCCAGCCCCCTGCGGGAGGCAAGCACCGGCACCTCTACGCAGCAGCCGTAGGGCAGGTTGTCGATCAGGCCGAAGTTGCGCACGTTGCCGTTGAATTTGAACATATCGCCGTCGCCGAAGATCGCGTTGAAGATGTAGGCGGCGTATTCGAGCCCGCGCTCGAGCTTGAGCGGCTCCTCAAACCACTTGTCCATCTCGCCCTTCCAGGTGGATTCGCGTTTGCGGTATTCGTTCAGGATATACGCGTACTCGCCTGGGTTCCAGCCTGTGCCGTGGGTGCAGTATTTCTCGATCAGATCCGGACGCTTGCGGAACCAGGCGCAGTATTCGCTGTTGTGCCCGGAGGATTCCGTCACATAGTAACCCAGAGCCAGGAACATCTCATTGCGCACCTGCTCCTCGTTGTATACCTCCGGCCGTTCTGTGATCGCCTTGCGGATCAGGGGATAGGCATCCTCGCCCTTCCAGAGGAAGTCTGTGTAAAACGCCTGGTGGTTGATGCCCATGCAGGTGTAGGTGATATCTTTATCCTCCGCGCCGATCCAGCGGGCCAGCATGGCAGCCGTGCCCTGCACGCTGTGACAGAGCCCGCTGCATACGATGCCGGGATACTCGCTCTGGACGGTGCGGCAGAGCATCGCCATTGGGTTGGTGTAGTTCAAATAGACGGCGTTCGGGCAATAGCGCGCGATATCACGGGCAATATCCAGTATCGGATTGATCGTGCGCAGGTAGCGGAATATGCCGGAAGGGCCGCGTGTGTCGCCCACGTTGGTATCCACGCCGTATTTTTTCGGTATCAGGATATCGTGCTGCCACACGTCAACATCGCCGTGCAGTATGGTGGTCACGACGCCGTCCGCGCCGATGAGCGCTTCCTTGCGGTCGAGAGTCGCTGTCACCTTGGCCGGATATTTGCCTTCGGCGACGATTCGGTCTACGGCGCGCTTGATGTAATCCAGCCTTTCGGGGTTGATGTCCATCAGGGCGATGTGCGCGTCGGCAAACGCGGGGAAGGTGAGCAGGTCGTTGACGAGCTTGCGCGTGAAGCCGAAGCTGCCCGCGCCGATAAATGCGATCTTTCTGGACATGTGTTTTCCCTCCTGTTTTTTATTATTGCCAATGTATCCTCTCAGGATCAAACCGATCCTGCTGGGCTCTTTCCTCTGCCGGATAGCCGAAGGGGAAAATGGCGAAGGCCCGGAGCGTATCCGGCATGCCTACGATCTCTTCCACCGCCTTCATGTGGTTTTCGATAGGGGCAATGCCCAGCCAGACGCCTCCCAGGCCCTGGGCGTCTGTTTCCAGCCACAGGTTCTCCATGGAGATGGAGAGATCGATCTGGGCGTAGGAAGGTATCCGGCAGTCCTTCCGGTATGCGGAAACGATGGCCAATGGCGCGTCCTTCGTCATGCCGGCATAGGGGCTGACCTTGGATAATTCTTCGAGCTTTGTCCTGTCCGTTATGACGTAAAACTCCCAGGGCTGCTGGTTTCCGGCGGAGGGGGCCTGCATGGCTGCCCGGAGAAGGGCTTCGATCTTTTCCTTTTCCACGGGCTTGTCCAGGTATTTCCGGATGCTGACGCGATGATAAATGCTGTTCATGCCTGATCTCTCCTTTTTTTGCAGAGGATGAAAGGGCTCCATGGGATTGATTATACACCTGAACAGACAGGAAAGAAAGCGTCAGCAGTTTGCCCGGGGTACGACAGGTACGATTCACCTCTTTTTTTCCCTGCGCAGCATCTCACGAAACTGTCAAAATATGTTAATTTTTTGAAATCGTGTCCGATTTTGGCCTCCAAAAGTATCTTTATATATAGAGGGGTTATTTGATCCGCATCCGGGATAAAAGCCGGTATATCCGCGGATCATGTGAAAAAAGGCCGGTTTACGGGATTTCCGGGCTCTGATAAGCATGAGAGGGGGCAGAGGCATGAAATGAAGCGCGCTTCTTTGAAAAAAGCAAAGCGGGGTTTTGACGAAAGTGCTTTTTTTGCGGAATTCGGCAGCCGCTATTATCTTCTCATCAGGAATGCTGCGCGCAGGTATGCCGACGATGCCGGCATGGCTGACGAGGTCTTTTCAGACGCATGCCTGAAGCTTTTGCCGGCAGGAGAGTCTTTCTTTGCGCTGGATGAGGGCAGGCAAGTCCGTTATATCGTAAAGACGGTACGAAATTGCGCCTGCCATTGTCTCTTGCAGAAGGGAAAAGAAAAGGAACGGAGCCTGCCGTGGGAGGAACAGACTGTCGAAAAGTACTTCTTCCATGAAAGCGCGGAGGATACGGTGCTCCGTATCAAGGAAATAGAAGAGCTGCGGGATGCAGTCCAAATGCTGCCTTCCAAAGAGCGGGACGCGCTGCTTTTGAAGTTCTGGATGGATATGGATTATCACAATATCGCATCTGTAATCGGCATATCGGAGGCAAGTGTACATAAGACGATCTCAAGGGCGATAGAAAAGCTGAGGAAAGCCCTATATGGAAAGGAAAGCAGGTTATGAAACAATACGAACCGGATATAGAAGGGATACAGGATGAATACCTGGAGGCTGTGCTCCGCGTGGTCTTCCGCCTGCAGGAAGAGGCGCAGATCAAGGCCCTTGTAGAGGAGAGCAGCAGCGAACAGACCGAGGAGGAGAAGGTGCAGGCCCGGGCCGAATGGGCACGCATCGTGGAAAAATATGAGAAGATGCAGGAGGATAAGAGGAAGAAAGAACGCGGTGCGGCTCTGCGCCGCTGTGTGAAAAGCTTTTCCCGTGTAGCCGCGTGCGCTCTGGCGATACTTGCGATAGCCGCGCCTATCGCTATCGCCAATGTGGAACCGCTGCGGGTAAGCGTCATGAAGCTGCTCATCGATATACAGGAGGACCATACGGAGCTCCGGCTTGTGGAGATTGACGAACCGGC
>DBXA01000032.1:0-18987 GCA_002309235.1 Christensenella sp. UBA1224
TTCCGGGAAGCGGGAACGGGCCTGCCAGATGAAGGAGGCGACGTCATAGTAAATCGGGCCCCGGCGGCCGCCCTGGTAGTCGATGAAGTAGGGCTCGCCGTCGCGGAGCATGACGTTCCGGGCCTGGAAGTCCCTGTACATGAAGGTGTTGTCGTCATCCTTCAGGAGGTCGGCCTTGAAGCGCTCGAAGTCCTCCTGGAGCTGGACCTCGTTGAACTCGAGCCCCGTCGCCTTGAGGAAGCAGTACTTGAAATAGTTGAGGTCGAAATCGACCATCCGCCCGTCGAAGGCCGGCTGGGGGTAGCAGACGCTCCAGTCGAGCCCCTCCGCACCCCGGAACTGGATCTTCGGCAGCTGCTCAATTGTCCGGCACAGGAGGTTGCATTCATACGAACTGTACGTCCCGCTCTCGCGACCCTGCGCGAGCTGGTCGTACAGGATTTTCTCGCCGAGGTCCTCCTGGATGTAGGACATCCCGTCTTCCGAGACCGCGAGCACCGTCGGCACATGCAGGTGCTTCTCCTTGAAGTGTTTCGACAGGGCGATGAACGCCCGGTTCTCCTCGAAGTTCGTTCCGAGCACCCCCACGACGGAAATGTTCCCGCCCTTCAGCCGGAAATACCGCCGGTTGCTCCCGGAGGTCGACAGCTCGCTTTTCTCCGCGAGCTGCTGCCCGGTATAGGACTCGAATAGGTCTTTCAGGATATCGTCTGCCATGTGTTTTCTGTCTTATTGGTTATTCCTCGACATACACGTCCTCGCCGGGGGCGGCGAAGTGGAAGCGCTCGCGGGCGAAGGTTTCGAGGGAGTCCTTGTCGTGGGTGAGGAGGTCGATTTCCCGGTCCATGCTCCGGATTTCCTGCTGCAGGCGCTCGATCTGGCGCTCCTGGGCACGGCGTTCGAAGCCGGCGCGGATCCAGGTGATGATCCCGTTGCGGTAGACGAGGAGGATCACGAGGACGAACGCCGTCGCGATGACGGCGAATTTGGAGAAGGAGTGGTGGGCGCTGCTCCAGAGCGGATGCTCTTTTTTCTTCTTGTCGGCCATTTTCGGGGAATCGGTTCTTTATTCTCGGCGAATTTAGTAAATTTGCGAGGATTTCCCGAAAAAACCTGATGAATTAAAGCAAATAAAGTATGAAACCTACCCTCCTAGTCCTCGCAGCCGGCATGGGCAGCCGTTACGGCGGCCTCAAGCAGATGGACGGCCTCGGCCCCCACGAAGAAACAATCATCGACTATTCCATCCACGACGCCGTCGAAGCCGGCTTCGGCAAGGTCGTCTACATCGTCCGCGAATACTTCAAGGATCAGATGGAAGCGGCTGTGAAAGAGAAATATGCGGGCGTGAAGACCGTGGACGGCGAGCCGCTCGAGTTCGTCTTCGTGACCCAGGAACTCGACCGCATCCCCGCCCGTTTCACCCTGAACCCCGAGCGCCAGAAGCCCTGGGGCACGGCCCACGCCGTCCAGATGGCCGCGGAGGTGATCCACGAGCCCTTCCTCGTGATCAACGGGGATGATTTCTACGGGCGCACCGCTTTTGAAGCCATGGCTGCGTTCCTGAAAACCAATGCGGATGCCCACAGGCATGCGATGGTAGGTTACAAAGTGGAGAACACGCTTACGGAGAACGGCTCCGTTTCAAGGGGCGTCTGCGTGCTGGACGGGTCTATGCTGACCGGCGTCACGGAACGCACCAGTATCGTCAAAAGGCCCGGTGGAGCCGCTTTTACGGAAGACGGCGGCGAGACCTATACCTTTATCCCGGAAGGCACTATCGTTTCCATGAATTTCTGGGGCTTTATGCCCTCTGTGGTGGAAAAGATGCAGTCCTATTTCAGGGATTTCCTCGTAAAGCTGCCGGAAGCCGCGAATCCGCTCAAGGCGGAGTATTACCTGCCTTCCATTCCCGGCAGGATGCTTGTCGAGGGTACAGGAAAAGTGGAAGTGCTTCCCACCCAGGAAAAATGGTATGGTATGACGTATAAGGAAGATCTCCCGGGCGTCAAGGCTGCCATAGCGGCGATGAAGGCAGCCGGTACATATCCGGATGTTCTCTGGAGGTAACAAGCGTGAACGATATCATTAATCGCTTTAAGATCCAGGCAAAGCCCGTAAGCTGTGAGAGATACGGGAACGGGCATATCAATGAGACGTATCTCGTCGTATGCGAGAACGGCAAAAGGTATATTCTGCAGAAGATCAACAACCGCGTGTTCAGGAACGTAGCGGGCCTTATGGCCAATATCGTAGCGGTCACCGAATACCTCGGCAAGCTGGATCCGGATCCCCGCCATACGCTCCACCTTGTGGAAACGGTTGACGGTGCGAAATACACGGGGGATGATTCCATCGGTTACTGGAGGCTCTATGATTTCGTGGAGGATTCCATTTGCCTTGAGAAAGTGGAATCCAGCGAAGATTTCTACCAGAGTGCCGTGGCATTCGGTATGTTCCAGAAGCAGCTTTCCGGCTTCCCGGCGGATACCCTTGTGGAGACGATACCGAATTTCCACAATACTATTGACCGTGTCCGGCAGTTGAACGAGGCGATCGCCGATAACAAGGCAGGCAGGAAGGATGAAGTGGGTCCGGAGATCGAATTTGCCCTCGCACGCGCCGAAGAGGCGGGCTGCATGGTAAGGATGCTCGAAAAGG
The DNA here is from genome assembly GCA_002309235.1 of Christensenella sp. UBA1224. Classification (GTDB taxonomy): domain Bacteria; phylum Bacillota; class Clostridia; order Christensenellales; family Aristaeellaceae; genus UBA1224. Next base: position 2,662 of record DBXA01000032.1, read on the forward strand.
GAGAGCTGCCGCTGCGCGTCACCCATAACGATACCAAGCTCAACAACGTCATGCTGGATAACGTTACGAGAAAGCCCCTCTGCGTCATCGATCTGGATACCGTCATGCCCGGCCTTGCCGCGAACGATTTCGGGGATTCCATTCGCTTTGGCGCGTCCACCGCTGCCGAGGATGAAAAGGATCTCGGCAAAGTGGAAATGTCATTGGATCTGTTTGAGGTATACGCGAAGGGCTTCATCAGCGCCTGCGGCGACAGCCTTACCGATAACGAGATCCGCACCCTGCCGATGGGAGCGAAGCTCATGACCTATGAGTGCGGTATCCGCTTCCTCGCCGATTACCTGAACGGGGATGTATACTTCAGTACCCATTACCCGGGGCAGAACCTCGACAGGGCACATACGCAATTCAAGCTGGTGGCAGATATGGAGTCCAAATGGGATGCCATGTCAGCCATCGTAAAGAAGATCGCGGAGAGATGAGAAACTGCGATCGTCTATCCTCATGTTCGTCTTCACCGGTCAGAAATGGCCGGTTTTTTTTCATGTTTGTGTACCTATAGAAGACATGGAGAAAGAAAGAGAGGAAAGAGAAGAAAACATTTGTTGGGAAGAGGATGGATCGTTTCACAATGCCAATATAACAGGAAATCTGATCGGCATATCGTTATTGGCGGTGTGATCGGACGGGCCTTGTGTATATTATGCAGCTATTGACAGGGCAAGCAGCAGATATGCCGCACAGCAGATAATATCAGCTGTGAAACAGCAGGCATCCTTTTCATCGTCCTCCAGGTCGTCAAAAGTGGTGATCGGGTCGTCTGTATGATCTGCGATATCGCCGTAGGTGCGCATGGGCTTCTTCTTAAAATGGAAGCGCTTCATAAACGGTTTTGGAAGCCGTATCCCGTCAAAGCGAAGATAAGCGATCCAGGCCAATAAACCGAATAACACACATAAGAAGGTGAATAAATAAGAAAGGAAGGGCAGGGAAGGGGAATGCCGGATAAGCCTGTCCGCTAAAAGGGAAAGAGCCAGAGATATGATAAAACGGTTGCATGTCATATAGATGAGAGGCCTGACAGAGGATCTCCTGAGACAGATGAACAGCTTCTTCATTAATAATCAACCCCTTTCCTAATTATATGCATAATTGCCTGATTCTGCAACATCACGTGCATAATTATAAATGCGTATTTGCGCATTTATGGGCTGATAGAAGCGGCGATCATCCAAAAATGAATCGAAATAGATTAAAAGCTGCAAATTAATTGATGAATATGGAATGAATGATAAATAAATTGAATTAAATTCACTTCTTAAATGTATTTTTACTTGACGTATAAGCATTCAGAGCCTATAATACTCTCCATAAACCGAGCTTTCGGTAATAAAAAGGAGGAACCTTAGCATGAAGAGATACCTTTCTATGCTTCTGGTGCTCGTGCTCGTTCTTGCCAGCTGGAGTGTTGCTTCTGCTGATGAGATCAAGGATCTGCGCGATTATCAGACGATTGCCAACGAGATGGAAACCTATTGCTATCAGTATTCCCAGAAGGCCGTTGACCTGAACGTACTGAGCAATGCGTATGACCACCTGCTGACCAATGACCCGAACGGCGGTCTGCAGCCCGCTATCGCCACCGAGTGGTACACCAATGACAACAGCAAGTCCTGGACATTTGTGTGCCGTGAGGATGCCAAGTGGGTAGATTACGAAGGCAACTACATGGCCGACGTTGTCGCGGAAGACTTTGCTACCGGCCTTGAGTGGGTCCTGAACTACTACAAGAACCAGTCCGCGAACATCGAGATGCCCATTTCGATGATCGAAGGTGCAGGCGAATACTATGAGTATACCAAGGGCCTTTCCGAAGAGGAAGGTAAAGCCCTCGGTCTCGAGAAATTCTATGAGATGGTCGGCGTTACCGTTGAAGGCAACACCATCACCTTCTCCTGCGTTGACCAGCTGCCCTGGTTCCCGACCCTGGCCTGCTACAACTGCCTTGCTCCTCTGAGTGCCAAGCTCATCGAGAAGGTCGGCGTGGACGGCTATTTCGGCGGTGACAACACCACCATCTGGTACAACGGTCCCTACACCATCACCTACTTCGTACACAACAATGAAAAGGTGTTCACGAAGAACCCCCTGTACTACGATACCGATGCCAAGCTGTTCGATACCGTCACCGTCAAGATGGTTGACGACTCCAACGTAGCTTTCGAGATGTTCGTGAACGGTGAGCTGGATTATGTCGAACTGAACGAGACCCAGATCAAGCTCATCTCCGATCCGTCCAACGAATGGAACCAGTACCTGGTACCCACCCAGCAGACCAAGTATTCCTACAGCTGGAAGTGGAACTACAACAAGTGCTTTGAGGATGGCACGCCCGATGTCAACTGGAACACTGCCATCGCCAACGAGGCTTTCCGTCTCTCCATGGTCTATGGCCTGGATATGACCGCCTACCTGGCCCGCACCAATACGCTTGCTCCGCTGAGCCTTCAGAACTATGCTTACACTGCCCGCAACCTGGTCGCCAAGAGCGACGGGACTGAGTATACGCAGATCGTTCTGGACAACCTCGGCATCGATATGAGCGACCTGGGCACCTATCTCCGCTATGATCCTGACAAAGCCGCTGCTTACAAGGCCCAGGCTATCGAAGAGCTGACCGCCCAGGGTGTCACCTTCCCGGTCGAGCTGGCCTGGTACTATGCCGGCTCCAACCAGGCAGCTGCGGATACCGCCGCTGTTCTTGCCCAGATCTTCAGCGACTTCATGGGCGATGACTACATCGTACTCAAGTCTTATACCTACATCAACAGCTTCTCCAAGGAAGTTTCCAGCGCGAAGCTGCAGTCCGTCGCTTCCAGCGGCTGGGGCGCCGACTATGCGGATCCCTACAACTTCATCGGTCAGGAGATCGTAGGCGATGATGACGCTTACTTCGCCAACGCCTATACCAACATCAACGATGTTGATCCGGAGACCGATCTCTATAAGGAGTATGTAGTCTTCACGGATATGGTCAAGGAAGCAAGGGCCATCACCGGCGATATCGATGCCCGTTACGATGCGCTTGCCGCTGCTGAGGCTTATATGATCGAGCATGGCTTGTCCTACCCGACGTATTACAACAAGAGCTGGCAGCTGACCTGCATCAACGATGCTACCAAGATCTACAGCCTGTACGGCAACCAGAGCGAGCGTTACATCAACTGGGAGACCAACGACGCTATCTATACCGCGGAAGAGTACGCTGCTCTCGGCAACTGATAATCGAGAGGGGAATTAAGAGGGCGGCCCCCTTCGGGGCCGTCCGCCCCTTTTTATATTTTCCGGAATGCTGATTCAGGGCAGTGCCCGTGATCCGGACATTGCCCTGAATCAGCAAGCGAAAGGAAGAAAACAAATGATAAGATACTCTGTCAAACGTCTCCTGCAGTCGCTGCTGACGATCTTCCTGATCGTTTCGGCGGTTTTCCTGCTGATGCGCCTGATGCCGACGGATTATTTCTTCACGGAAGATGAGCTTATGAAATTCACGGAAGAAATGAAAAACGGCCGCCTGGAAGCAGCCGGGCTCTTGGATCCGCCCTTTGTACAGCTCGGGCGTTTCTGGAAAAATCTGATCACGAAGGGTGATCTCGGCATTTCACGCCGTATCCAGACCGGCAAACCGGTCGTGGATGTGATCGGCGGCAAGTTCGGGATCTCCATGCAGATAGGCCTCATATCGCTGTGTCTTTCGCTGCTGGTCGGCGTACCCTGCGGCATCCTTCAGGCCCGCTATAAGGCCGGGATATTTGATACCATCGGTACCGGTTTTACGATCTTCATCAACGCGGTGCCGCATCTCGTTTCCTATTCACTGATCATGATATTCGGCGCGCGATTGTTGGGACTGCCGTCATTGTATTCCACAAGGCTTGCATGGAAGTTTACGTTATTCGGTTCCCAATTCAAATTCAATTATTCCATGATACTGCCTATCGTATGCTTATCCCTTGCCAGTACTGCCAGCTACATGATGTGGATGCGCAGATACATGGTGGATGAGCTAAATAAGGAATATATCCGCCTGGCAAAGCTCAAAGGCCTTTCCACCACGAAAGTCATGTTCCGCCATGTGATGAAGAATGCTTTCCTCCCGCTTGCCCAGTATCTCCCGTATTCGATCCTTCTGACGGTAGGCGGTTCCCTGCTCGTGGAACGCTTTTATTCGGTTCCGGGGCTTGGGCCGCTTCTGACGGACTCGATCAACAGGTATGATACCAATGTGGTTCAGGCGATCGTCATGCTGTACGCTTCCCTCGGCATAGTTGGTCTCTTCCTTGGAGATCTTCTGATGATGCTGATCGATCCGCGTATCAAGCTGATCGGAAAGGAGGGGGCACGCTGATGAGCAGGAAAAGACAGAAAACCGTACAGGAAATGGAACAGCCTGTCGTAAAGCTGGATGTCGATTACAGTACCGTAGATACGGAACCTGCGAAAGAAAGGCCCTATGGACGCGAATATACGCAGGCACGCAGCAAGATGCCGGAAAAGCAGCTCTTTGAGTTTGCGGAATACCATCCGCAGGAGGCCGAACGCATCGGTTATTCCAATTATTCCTACTGGAAGAGCGTGTGGAATAACTTTTTCCAGCGCAAGCTGGCGATCGTAATGGGCGTTGTGTTCATTGTCTTGTTCGTTTTCACGTTCATTGCGCCGGTTATCAGCAAGTTCGACGTCAATAACCTTCGTATCGATAATGACCTCGCTTTTATCAGCCCGAACGGAGAATACTGGTTCGGAACGGACAATCTCGGCCGCGATTACTGGAGCCAGGTCTGGTCTGCTACCAGGACATCCATCATACTGTCCGTATCCGTTTCCATCGGCCAGATATTTGTAGGCGTGGTTATCGGCCTTGTCTGGGGTTATGTCAGGAAGCTCGACCGCTTCTTTACGGAACTCTATAACTTTATCGATAATATCCCGACGATTATCTACATGACGCTGATCGCTCTGATGGTCGGCAAATCGACCTTTATCATGGGTGTTTCGCTGATAGCATTCTACTGGCTCGGCACGGCAAGGAATATCAGGAACCTGGTGTTTATGTACCGCGACAGGGAATACAACCTGGCTTCGAGGTGTCTTGGTACAGGGATCAGGCGCATACTGGTAAAGAACATATTCCCGTACCTGGTAAGCGTTATCATATTGCGCCTAGCACTTTCCATACCCGGTATCATCGCCTTTGAGACGACGCTCAGCTACCTGGGCCTGCTCGATTCCAGTACGCCTTCACTGGGTATACTGCTCAGGAATGCGAGGAGCTATTTCCTCCAGTTCCCGTATCTGCTGATCTGCCCGGCGGCGATCGTTTCCCTGATAACCGTTACTTTCTACCTTGTGGGCAACGCATTCTCGGATGCCTGTGACCCGCGCAACCACGTATAAGGAGGGCATAGACAATGAGTGAAGCCAGAGTGCAGCCTGTTGATTTCAATGCCCGCGCGCAGCAGGTCCTTTCGCAGATACCGCTTCTTTCCGCAAGGGATGTGGAAGTTACTTTTTCTCTCCGGGGCAATAAGCTTACCGCTATACGACGCGCTTCCCTGGACCTTTATGAAGGGGAGACGCTGGCGATCGTAGGTGAGTCCGGTTCCGGAAAAAGTGTATTTACCAAGTGCTTTGTCGGCATGCTGGATAAAAACGGTTCCATCACGCACGGCAGTATTATGTACGACGGCCGTGACCTGACCCAGCTTACGGAAAAGGATTGGCTGGGGATACGCGGCAAAAAGATTGCTATGGTCACGCAGGATCCGATGACGAGCCTTAACCCGCTCAAGACCATCGGAAAGCAGATCCAGGAAGCCGTTGAACTGCACCAGGGGCTGCGCGGCGCAGCGGCCAAGGCGGAGACCATCCGCATACTGCAGGATGTCGGCATAGCGGAACCTGAAAGGCGCTACAAGCAGTACCCGCATGAGTTTTCCGGCGGTATGCGTCAGCGTGTCGTTATCGCGATCGCCGTTGCCTGCCGACCGCAGATCCTGATCTGCGATGAGCCGACTACTGCCTTGGATGTGACGATACAGGCCCAGATACTGGATCTGATACGCCGCCTCCAGCAGGAGCAGCATATGACGATCATTTACATCACCCACGATCTGGGTGTTGTTGCGAATGTGGCGGACCGTGTAGCCGTCATGTATGCCGGTCAGGTGATAGAAGTCGGCATGGCCAACGAAGTATTCTTTGATCCGTGGCATCCGTATACATGGGCGCTGCTTTCCGCTCTTCCGCAGCTTGGCGTCAAGGGAGAAAAGTTGCCCGCAATAGACGGTACGCCGCCAAACCTCTTCAGCAAGATCGTCGGCGATGCTTTTGCGCCGCGCAACCGCCATGCTCTCAACATCGATTTCCTTGAGGAGCCGCCGATGTATGAAGTGACGGCTACTCATAATGTCAAAGCCTGGCTGCGCGATCCCCGCGCGCCTAAGGTGGAGCAGCCCAAAGCCATCAGTATGCTGGAGGCTCAGGGCGGGAAACCGAAGGGAACGGATCCCAATGCTTACCATCCGCATCTGGATCCTAATCGTGAGGAATTGGTGCGCGTCGATAAGATGCAGGTGACATTCGGAAACGGACACAAAAAGTTCGTCGCTGTCAATGATGTCAGCTTTACCATCTACAAAGGGGAAACCTTCTCACTGGTCGGTGAAAGCGGATCCGGCAAGACGACGATCGGGCGCGCAATCCTTCGCGTCAATCCGATTTCCGAAGGCGAAGTTTTCTTCCGGGGAGAAAAGATCAGCGGCAAGATCAGCAAGGAAACGGATACAAAAGTCATCCGCTCCATGCAGATGATCTTCCAGGATCCTATGGCATCACTGAACGAGCGTGCCAAGGTGGACTACATCGTTTCGGAAGGGTTGTTCAACTATCATCTGTATAAGAATGAGAAGGACCGGCAGGAAAAAGTGCGCAAGGCGCTGGAAGAAGTCGGCCTGCTGCCGGAGTTTTCCAGCCGTTTCCCGCACGAATTCTCCGGCGGACAGAGGCAGCGCATCGGTATCGCCCGTGCGCTGATCATGGAACCGCAGTTCATCGTGGCGGATGAGCCTATCAGTGCGCTGGATGTATCTATCCGCGCACAGGTATTGAACCTCCTGAACGAACTGAAGAAGAAGAGAGGGCTTACCTATCTCTTTATCGCACATGATCTTTCCGTCGTACGCTTCATATCCGACCGCATAGCGGTTATCCATAAGGGGCGTATCGTAGAACTGGCAGAAGCGGAGGAGCTCTTCCTGCATCCGCTGCATCCGTACACAAAGGCGCTGCTCTCTGCTGCGCCGAACCCGAATCCGTATCTGGAACGTACGAAGAAGCTGCTGATATACGATCCTTCACAGCATGATTACAGAGTGGATAAGCCTGTTTGGAATGAGATCCTTCCCGGTCATTTCGTCTATGGAAATGAAAGGGAATTGGATGGGTACCGTTCCGAGATAAGCATTTAAAGACAAAATAAAGCGGCACCGCACAAAAAACTGTGCGGTGCCGTTTTTCTGGCGCTTCAGTTGATGATGACATACCTGGAAGATACATATCCTTCCTGTTCCGCTGTCCGCATGTGATACCATCCTTCTAATTTTTTTGTGATGATGACGTACTGACCATCCAGGAGAGTACCCAGTATATCGGAGGTGGTAGAGGCTTCCTTTCGTATGTTGAGCACATAGGAATCCCCCGGAAGGACTACTCTGCCGTATTGTTCATTATTTCGCAGGATAGGCAGCAGACCGGGCACATCTCTGTCAAGTCCGGAAGCAAAGGGAATAAGCTCTTCGGGATCCGGCGATACTGCATTCAAAGCGACAAAATCGACTCCGGGATAATAGAATGAGAGGATCTCTTCGCTTGTCATATTGTGAGATCCTGCCATTGTCTGAGCGCCGCGCTGGCTCATCCCGACACCGTGGCCAAAGCGCCTTGCTTCAATACGGAAGCATTTGCTTCCTTCATACGGTTCGCTGCCGATCGCTATCGGCGTTTCTTTACCGTCACTGCCGATCGCGATTACGGTGTATATCTCATATTTCCCCGAATTGATCTTGAGGTCTTCGTAATTGGCTTTCATGAAGTCAAACAGCCCGACCTTGACTTCCAGCTTCTTTTCAGTCTTCTCACCGTTCTCGTCCGGTATATTGACGGTTATCCCGAAGATGAGGCTGCTTGCCATGATGCTTCCTTCGTGCCCGATGGGGTCTGCCGGTATGATATGATCGATGCTGGAGATCGTGCTTTCATCGGTAACGGCTTCATCTTCATCGGCAGCGCGGGCAAGCAGCTCTGTAATCAGAGTCCCATCGACAAGAGCTGCATCAGAATAAATGTCAAGGGACTTTACCCTTGAATTCGGGTTCTCAAGATCATACGGATCGAGCCTGATATCGAGATAGGAATAGTCGCCGTTGTAACCGAGAACATCCTGGGGAAGGGCTGTCTGCCCGCCGTTGCTTGCCCCATAGTAGAGAACGGCAAAAGTATCTTTATAAAGACCTGCGATACCGCGTGTTGAGTCGACTGCCTCGATAGCGTTTTCGTATGAAGCGTTGTAGCCGCGGAATACCTGATCGCCTGTTGTATCTACCACATCGTATCTTTTTTCAGCTCTTACAGACTTGCGGGCAAGCGCATAGGTCCTTGCGGCAATAGCCTGGGCTTTTAAAGCTTCCAGAGGCCATGAATCGTTCATCTCATAGGGAACTACCCCGTACAGATACTCTTCGATATCGATGTATAAAATGATGCCTAAGCTGCTGCCGTCCCTGAATACCTCAAGATCACCGATGTAAATGTTGTTATGCGGCGTCTGTCTGATGTATATTCCGTTTTCAGCCCCATCGGATGCGTTCCTTACGAGTTTAAACCCGTCTTTCATGTTGATGCTCATCCCGTTGGATTCCAGCCAGATGCTTTCCCCTTCGACGGCGATCCTGAGCCTTGTTCCACGGGAAAAACGCATCGTTTCACCTATAGAATACATGCCTTCAAGCTGCAGAGTTAGGTGCAGAGGCGTTCCGAGAGACTTCAGATATACCCGGAGGGTACCGTCGATCTCGCTCTCAGACGAAGTATCCGATACCTCCGAAACAGCGGACTCGCTCTTTTCGACACCTTTCGCTTCTGCTGCCGAAACAGCCGGTATCGGCAGCATGACAATGACCAACAAAAGCGTGAGAAGCTTTTCCAGGATCCTGACCAAGCGCATTTTACTTTCCTCCGTGATAGGACTTATACTTCTTGTGACGGTTGATTGGTACAAAACGTTCCTTTGGAAGGATCAATCGTTACACCCCGCCAATCGTGCTATGGCATGGGCAAATATCTTTGTGCTGAGGACGAATTTGTTTATCTCGACACTTTCATCCGGCATGTGGCATGGGTCGGGATCACCGGGGAAGTTAAAACCGAAAGCGACCGTGTTGGGCATCATGCGGGAATAGGTGCCGCCTCCGATGGCAAAAGCATATGCCGGAAGCTCTGTGACCTCATGATAGGCTGCCAGAAGGCCCTGGACGATCTCACTGTCTGCCGGTACGTGATGCGGTCCGCGTGAATGAAGGCATTCGACGGACATTGTTGGCTCAGCGGCTGCTTTCGCTTTTTCGGTAAGCGCAGCCGTATCGCCGCAAATGGGTACACGGCAGTCAAGAACGCAATTGAGCTCTACGCCGTCATATCTGAGAAGGCCGAGATTGCATGTCAACGCGCCGCTTTCTTCATCGGATATATCGATTCCCAGCCCGCTTCCGTCGCCTGAGAGGCCTATTTTATCGGCAATAAGCGTGATCGCGGGATAAAGCTTGCCTCCTGCTTTCAGTTCTTTCAAGGCGATGAAAAGAAGCCCTGCAGCGTTGATGCCGAGATGCGGCATGGAGGCATGGGCGCTTTGGCCGATAGCTTCGATCTTCGCTCGTCCGCCGCCGATATCGATCGCGGATACGGAGCCTTTGCTCGGAAGATCAGAGTGAGCCAACAGATCATTCAGCTTTTCCGCAGATATTTTTTCGGTTCCGACGATGGCATAAGCCTTTCCCGGAACGACATTGACTGCTTCACCCGCATACATTTCGTATATGGGGATATCGCAGGCAGGATCTGCGCAAGCGTGTGTGCTCAGCTTCAGGGTCATACCGCCTTTTTCGATATTGATCACAGGGAAATCCGCGTCGGGGGAAAAACCGTAATCGGGCATTTTCCTGTGGGCAGCATAATATCTCATATCCCGCATGCCGGTTTCCTCATCACAGCCGAGGATAAGCCTTACGGCATCCTTCATGGGAATGCCGCTTTCCTTCACTGCCCTCATGGCAAATAACGCTGCAACGGCAGGACCTTTGTCGTCCGCGATACCGCGGCCGAACATTCTGCCTTCGGATACAGACAGCTCAAACGGGGGATAAGTCCATCCGTCTCCTGCGGGGACTACATCGAGATGGCACAGCATGCCCATACACCTTTCGCCTGTACCGTATTGTATGCTTCCGGCGTATCCATCGACGAGATCGGTTTCAAAGCCAAATGCGTCTGCATCTTTTAGGGCGATATCAAGCGCCTTTCGTACTTCATCCCCGAAGGGCGCTCCTTCCTTTCCGCAGTTTTCATCTGCCATACTCGGCACGGAGATCCAACGGCGCAGCATCTCGATCATTTCACCTTGCCACCCGTCAATAAGGGAATCGATCTTCTGGTAATAATCACACATAACAGCATTCCTCCTAAAAAAGATCATAATCTTGTCAATCGCCCGGCTCTTTTTTGCTGTGGTAGTATGCGTATACTGCCTGGGCAGAGGGCGTATTCATCCCATTTGCCTTCTTCAGCGTCTCAACATCGGCGTTTTTCAGCTCCTCGATCGTTTTGAAATAGCGTAACAGAGCTTTGCGCCGTGTTGGGCCGATCCCCGGTATCGTATCGAGCTGTGATGCAGAAGGGAGCTTGTTTCTAAGCTTTCGATGATGTGTGATCGCAAAGCGATGCGCCTCATCTCTGAGCCTTTGGATCAGCTGCAGCGCGGGCGATGTCCTTGGCAGGATTATCGTATCCTCTCTGTCGGGCAGCACGATCTCCTCAATACGCTCCGCAAGACCGAATAAGGGGATATCCAATCCTGCTTTATGCAAAGCCTCCATGGCATAGGCAACCTGCTCATGGCCGCCGTCGATAAGGATCAGGTCAGGCATGTCGGAAAACGATCCGCCGATATCCGGTAGGCTTTTGGCCCGGCGTTCTTCTCTTTCGCTCAATCCATGTCTGAGCCTTCTGTAGAGTGCTTCGTATATGGAGGCAAAATCGTTCGGCCCCTGGACGGATTTTATCCGAAAAGTCCGGTATTCCCTGTTCACACACAGCCCGTCTATCATGACTACCATGGAAGCGACTGAAAGAGCCCCGGAAGTATTGGAGATGTCATATCCTTCGATCCGCCTGGGCACGGTATCGAGCCCAAGCACCTTAGCAAGCTCGCTTACGGCTCCAACCGTGCGTTCCAGCGTGTGGGCGAGTTTTTTCTTTCTCTTTTCGACAGCGTCATTCAGGTTCTTGCGGGCGAGATCAACCAAATGGTGCTTTTCACCGCGCATGGGAGTATAAACACGCACTTTCGCCCTGTTGGGGATCAGCTCGGACAAGAGCTCAGAAAGGGTGTCGCTTTCTTCGGGTAAGTCACTGAGCAGTATTTCCCTGGGGGGCAGGTTATCGCTTGAGTAGTACTGCAATATAAATGACAGCAGTATGGATGACTCATCCTCATCCGCGCATCGCTCGAGAACGAAAAGGCGGGATCCGATCAATTTGCCTTCGCGCACATTGAGGAGCTGAACCAGGGCATCCTCACCTTCATGCACGACTGTCAGCACATCCAGATCATGCCTCGGGGAACTGTCAGCCTTTTGTCTTTCAAGTATCTGCTTTACCGCTTCGATCCTGTCACGGTAGACCGCGGCTTTTTCGTAATTCATCTCAGATGAAGCGCTCTTCATCTTCTTTTCCAGAGCGGACAGCACGGGCTTGGCATCACCGGACAGGAATGTTATGGCGCCGTCAACGTACTTCTTGTATTCTGCCTGGGTGACATAACCTGCGCAAGGTGCGCAGCAGCGCCCGGTCTGATAATGGACGCAGGGCCTTGAAAGCTTTTCCGGATTCAATTGTTTGGTACATATCCTCAGCGGATATTCCGTGCGGACTGCGTCGAGTACCTCATACAGGGCTGCGGTCCCTGTATATGGGCCGAAATATCGCATACCGTCGTTTTCTCGCTTTCTGCGCAGTACCGGAGCGGGGAAACATTCATCGGGATCAATGGCGATAAACGGGTAGTGCTTGTCGTCCTTCAGCAATATGTTGTAAAACGGTTTATGCTTCTTGATCAGGTTCGCTTCAAGGACGAGAGCTTCCAATTCGCTGTCAGCGAGCACTAATTCGAAGTCATCAACATGCGAGACCATCGCGCGCACTTTGGGTGAATGGTCTTTTGAAGACTGGAAATACTGCCGTACTCTGTTCTTCAGATTCTTGGCTTTGCCGACATAAATGACGCTGCCCTCGCTCTTCATGATATAGCAGCCGGGTGAATCCGGCAGGTTGCTTATTTTAAAACTCAGTTCTTCGGTCACGTCATTTCACCGCTTTTCTCAGCGCTTCCGCTTTTTGCGGTTCTATATCCTCATCTGAGTATCTTGCCGCGTTGTAAAGATCGGTCAGATCCCGATCGGCGATCTTTCCGTGGGTGATGTGAGGCGCAGCTTCGGAAATGGTGTATGATCTGAGCATATCCTTTTCGCCCGAACGTTTGTATAACAGGCGAACGCAGTAGCGTACCTTTTCCCTGGCCGTCATATCCTCCCATTTTTTCTCGCGTACAGTCAGCTTTCGGATCACTTTGCGGATCCTCTCGCCGGCTTGCTGGCGCAGGTCATCAAAATCAAACAGGTCGACCTGTTCGTCTGTATAATCGTCTCCGGCTGCCTTGTTGAAATCCCGCATATAAGCGAGCAGTCTGCGCCAGAGCTTGCGGACATATTTACCGGAAAAGTATACGAGCAGCACTATGAGCGCAGCTCCGATAATGATCGCCGCCCCGATCGCCACCTTTTCGAGCGCTTTCCAGAAAGGACTTTCCACGCTTTCCCCAAATCCTGCCATCATCTCACCTGGGTCTGATTGGGAACCTCCGCCGTTGGAAGTGCCGGAGGGGAAGAAGCTTGAGATCCACAGTATGAATTCTATCGCCTTCTGCAGGAGCCATCTTGCGACTGTCGTTGTACCCTGCCTTAGCTGATTCCAGAATACGACGCAGCTTGCGATCAGAATGAAAATGATGGTGAGGAGTCTGTTCCCGCGCTTGAGGGACCTGGGGGGCTTTGCGTTCAACCGCGTCGCAAGTCCCGTTTTCATACTGATGTCATTAAGGAAAAGGGCGCTGAAAACAAAGAAAACGATCGCACCGATCCACTCAAAGCTTTTGAGGAAAGGGTCGCCGTCAAATGTCAGAATGATACCGGGGACCAGATACAAGACAGATCCGATGACGGCAGATTGCTGTCCGAGCCAGCTGGGGTATTCCAGACAGGATTCTCTGACGGAAAAAAAGATCATAACACCGCATATCAGACCGGCCAGAAGAGGTCTGACAAAGAAAAGACCGTTTCCGAAGAACAGATATGAGGCGATTATAAAGCCGATGCTGACAGCTCCGGTGACAGGTACCCTGAGCGGATAGGTGCGCTTTTTACTGATCGTGCCTGGGATCAGGGAGAGGGGGAAAGCACACAGCATCGCACTGATGTAGAGCACACAGGCGTTCATGGTATTTGCGAGGAGCAGATGACACAGAAAAACACCGGCACCGACGGTGAGCAGCAAAAAGTGGAATGATCGCAGCGCTTTTCGTTTCAGAGTCATCATGCATTCACCTCTTTTTCGGGCTGTTTATCGATCACGACCAGGTTGATCGAGTTGCCCATGAGCTCGATCTCCCGCATGCGTCTCCTGATCCCTTCGGATTCATAAGCGCTGAGTATCAGGATATCGGCTCCGGATATTTCGAAATTATCGATAAAGGTCTGGAAAGAGATCTCGAAATGGACGAGCATTCTCGACATAACGGACAACAGCTGTTCGTGCTGGTCTGATGAACGGCTTGCCGGAACGAATATGGTCTGTCCCTGCCCCTTTTCGCCGAAAAGGCACGCGTTGGAGGCAAATCCGGCTTCCGAACCGTAAGCAATGGCGCGGCTGCACAGGGTTGCCGCCATACGGATGCCGTACTCTATCGTTTCCTGTTCGTAATCCATCAGTTCGCCCCATTGGTTTTCTGTTGCCTGAACATTCAGTATAACAAATACCTTCGGGTCTGCGGTATAGTCGTGGACCTTGACCTGGAGCTCTCCGGTTCTTGCCGTGGCTCTCCAATGGATATCGCGCATCGGATCTCCCTGTACATAGCTTCGGATGTTTTCGATCAGGAAAGGATCGGGCATGATATACCGGCGGACAACCATTTCACCCTGCCATCGCGTCGAAGGTGTGCCCAACTCTTCCTCAGTCAGCAACTTTGGCCACACTTCCAATGCGCAATCGTATTTCAGCTGCTTTGTCTTCGAAGATAATGCGAACATATCTCCCGCGGTCAGGGCAACGCTTCCGATATCGTAAAAACCCCTGTGCAGGCAAGTGATCTCGTGCTTTCTCGTGATCTGTTTAAAAGGCGCGACAAAAAACACGGATTTATGGTACTGTTCCGCACTGATCTCTCGTTCTGCGGATTGCTGTTTTCCGAAACGAAGGTATGGTGAGATCCGTGATTCCGCTCTCAGCCATGGGATCGGCAGCAGCTTTGTATTGCGTATTTCCTCTACAAGCTGTACCTTCTCACCTTCGTGTACATGTTTCTTGCTTAGAAAACGCCTGTAGCTGAGCGATCGGAGGTTGAATATACTGAATATGATCGACTGCAGCCCGGCAATGATCGCCGCGCTGACTACAACCCAAACAGCGTTCATTCTTCTACGACTTCAGTAGGTGCGCTGACCCCGGACAGCGCTTCATCTACAGCCTGCTCCTGAAGGCCTTCTTTGGAATACATGCCTCGGACAACCATTCTGTGGGCGAGTACCGGCTTTGCGAGGATCTTGACTTCGTCCGGGGTTACATAGCTCCTGCCTCTGATCATGGCCAGCGCCTGGGAAGCCCTCATCAGAGCGAGCATAGCGCGCGGAGAAGCGCCGAGCTGCACTTGTGCGAGCGTCCTTGTCCTCTCGCAGATCGCTACGATATAATTCATGACTGCTTCGCTGACATGGATCTCGGGGACTGCATTCTGCGCTGCGACGATATCTTCTCCTGCAGCAACTTCGCTTATCTCCTCGAGGGGATTGTTTCGGACAAACCTTTCCAATATCTCGAGGGCTCCTTTGGTATCGGGATAACCGGGCTTCAGCCTCATAAGGAAACGGTCCAGCTGCGCTTCCGGCAGGGGGAAGGTGCCTTGCGTCTCGACAGGATTCTGCGTCGCGATGACGAGGAAGGGCTCGGAAAGCGGTCTGGTCTGCCCGTCCGTCGTCACCTGTCTTTCCTCCATGCATTCCAGAAGAGAAGATTGGGTTCTCGGCGTAGCTCTGTTGATCTCATCGGCCAAAAGGATATTGGTGAATACGGGTCCCGGATTGAACACGAAATTGCCTTCCTTGGCATTGTATACCGAGAGCCCTGTCACGTCTCCCGGCAACAGGTCGGGAGTGAATTGTATACGGGTGTAACTGCATTTCAATGACCTTGCGAGCGATTTGGCTGTTACTGTTTTGCCTGTACCGGGAACGTCTTCAAGAAGCACATGTCCTTTCGCGATCAGGGCACAGAGCATGAGCTCGATCGTTTGATCGTTTCCTACGATCACTTTTTTGATGTTTTCGGATATCCTGCCTGCCAACTCTGCCGCATGGGATCGATGGGTATCTGCAGCCATTTTCTTTTCCTCCCTGTAAATGTACTATTGTTTTTTTGCATCGGTTATGGAGATAGCCTTGCTGAGTATACTTGAAGCCAACGGGGCAGCCAAGCTGCTGCCGGAACCACCTTCTTCTACTACTACGCTGATCGCGAATGGATGTGCATCATCATAAACAAAGCCGACATACCAGGATGTAGTGGCAATGTCCTTATTTCCGGTCGTCTCTGCCGAACCTGTTTTTCCGCATACTACATATCCGTCTATACCGGCTCTGGATGCCGTTCCGCTTTCAACGGTAT
>DBXA01000032.1:19059-22437 GCA_002309235.1 Christensenella sp. UBA1224
CCTGAAGAAGTTACCTTTTGTATCAGTTTGGGTTCCATCATAATCCCTTTGTTTGCAACTGATCCCGCGATCATTGCCATATGAAGCGGGGTGACGGTGGTTTGTCCCTGACCGACGCCGGTCCAAGCCAATTCTCCTGCAGAAGTCGTGTTTTCCATCCTGGATTGGAACAGAGATATATCCTCAAAGTGGAAGCTTTGGTTAAAGCCAAAGGCTTCCGCCGCCGCTTTGAGGGCATGATTTCCAAGCTCCGTGGAAACGGTCGCAAAAGCTACATTACAGCTTTTTTTAAAAGCGCCAAGGAGATTGTTGGAGCCGTGGGCCAGCCTTCCGCTTTGGCAGGTTACGGTCGCAGTCCCGAAATCCTCTGAAGCATTGCAGGTATAGATACGGTTTTCAAAATCCTTTTCGTTCTCAAGCGCTGCAGCCAGTGTGATGATCTTGAATGTGGAGCCGGGCGTATATTGCCCTTGCAGGCATCTGTTGAAATATGCGCTGCCTTCCGTGCTGTAGAGCTTTGTATCGATAAGCGCTTGAGGATCGTAATCCTCTTTGGATACGAGAGCGAGTATCTCTCCTGTTTTATAGTTGATCACACATACAGCGCCATTGTATCCATCCGGGAATGATCTGCTGATATAATAACACAGATTTGCGTCGATTGTCAGAGTGATATTGTCACCTGTATAGCTGTTGCCTGAAAACATAGCCAGTATCCTGTCCGTCAGAGAACCAGTATATCCGGTAAGGATATCGCTGTGAAATGTCTCCACTCCCGTTCCCGACATACTGAGCTGGTCTCCCACTGTCTGAGAAACGGCTCTCCTCAGCTGTTCGTCTTCATGGTAGACCCGATTGCCCTTTTTATCGGTCGAAGCTAATACAACACCATATCTGTCATAAATATCTCCCAATGATCGGACGGTGCTGCCGGAGTTCTTTCTTGGGTTGTATTTGGAACCAGTCCATGTGCTTGCCTGGCTATATACCGTAGAGCCATACCACCCGGAGAGGATTATGAACGCAGTGATGAGAAGTATCCCAACGGTATACAGACTGTGCCTTATCTTGTTCATCTATCGTCCGGCCTCCCTGATCTGCAGTCTCAACAGGTCTTCGTCTTCATCTTCTGCGTTGATCGAGGATATGCCGAGGAGCATGCCTGCTGCGAGCATAAGGCTGATCAGCGACGAGCCGCCGGAACTGATATATGGGAGGGTTACCCCGGTCATAGGTATCAATTTGATATTGCCGCCAATATTCACAAATGTCTGTGCTCCGATAAGGAGAACGATACCGAATGCGAGGAGAGCGTGAAAACTGCTCCTGGCATTGGCGGCTGTGGAAAGACCTCGCATCAGAAGAAGGACATACACCGCTATCAGGGCGATCGAGAAAACCAGCCCATATTGCTCCGCGATGCTTGCGAATATAAAATCACTGTAGTACAGGGGAACGTTTCTCGGCGCTCCGAGCCCGAGACCGCTGCCGAAAAGCCCGCCGGAACCGATGGCGATCAGCGCTTGAACGAGCTGATATCCGTTGTTGAGCGGATCAGACCATGGGTTAAGGAAAACAGCAACTCTTTCCTTGACGATATTCATGGTCTGATATGCGTAAACGGATGCCGCTGCGCCGGCGGCGAGCCCCACCAGGGTCAAGGTCAGGTTTGATGTAGCAGCATAGAACATCCCGACAGTTGTCAGATAAAACAGAAGGACGGCACCGAGGTCTTTCTCAACAAGAAGTATCACGCAGAAAACACCAGCGATGAGTACCGGTACGATGCTCTCCCGGAGACGGGCGTTTCTTGAAAAACAGGCTGCAAGTATGTAGATCAAAGATATTTTGATGAATTCGGAGGGCTGTATGCTTATGATCATGCTTCCGGTTTTTATCTGAAGCCAGTTCTTGGCGCCGTTTTTCCAGACACCGAATGCAAGGGGAAGAGCGAGAAAGATAACGGAAAGGACCGCGAGACAGGGCACGAGCTTTTCCCACGATCGCAGGCGGCGCACGAAGACGATCCCGAAGGCCATAACAAAAAACCCTGCCGCCATGAAGATGGATTGTTCCCATGGCGTATCGGGATAACGGCTTATGCTTTTCAACGTGACCAGCCCGACAGACAACAGGAAAAGAAACAGCAGGAGCATGGCTCTGTCCAAAGGCCATATCTTACCGAATATGCGATAGACGACCTCAGTACATACGGGCATTGCGACAGCAAAGAAAAGCGCTTGGTTATCCATAGTTCCCGGTGTTTTGAAGGTAAGCAGAAGCATGGCTGTGACCTGAAAAAGGAGGACGCCGGTATGCAGTATAGCTGTATTGCTGCGCAGTACGAGCTTTTTCAGGTTGTCGTAATCCAATCCGTATCTTGCCATCTTCTGCTCCTTTCATTTATTTCCATAGCTTTTCTGTGTCTTTTGAATATTTGAAAACCCGGCTTTCAAACGGCATGAGAACAGCACTTTTGCCGGAGGTTTTCCTGCCACGGACGCCCTTACTGCTTTTTTTGCTCGGCTCGGGACCGGTCTTACCGCTGCGCACGGATGCTCTATTCCTACTGCCGGCAGAGGATCTGCCTTTTTGATCTGCCGTTGTTTGTGACCTTTTCGTTTTCTTTTTGCGGGAAAACTTCGGATCGATCGCGTCGAAAAGATCGTCGTCATCATCAGGGAGGCCATGAGGTAATCCGTTGTCATCATACATGACCAGCAGCATACGAAGGCCGCCTATGGAAAAACGGTCTCCATTTCTAAGGAGCAATCGCTTCCCACTCTCTTTGCCTAAGGTTATGAGCTCATGCCCAAGTGTTTCTGCCAGAAGACCGTTCTCACGCAGCTCAAGCCTGGCATGGAATCTTCTGACATCGCGGTGATCCAGCTGAACGTCGGCACGCCTGCTGGAACCGAGAAGGCCTTCGCGGGGAACCGGTATTCGGGAACCTGTCTTGAGATGTCGGCCGCCTCCCGCGGTTATAACGATCTCACCGATCGCTCCGGTGATCGGTGCGCTGTTCCTCAGTTTTCTCGCATTGCGGCTGTCACGCAGAGCTCCTCGCCATGCGTTGAAAACGATAACGATCACAAGACCGATAAACCAGTAACGCATACCCATGGAGAGCAATGTATACCAATCTGATGACATGGTTTATTCCTCCCCATATTAATGGAAGTATTATATCATAAACCTATTGCATTGTTAATATAATTATCTTCTTTCATCTTGACAGATAGGTTATAATATCAATCGTGTGGCGCTGACGGTGCCGCTCGATTTCATTGGCTGCTTCATAGGAAGTGGAGGTACAGATATGGCGGATGAGAATAAATGTACAAGTGACTGCAGTACATGTACACAAGCATGTTCAAG
>DBXA01000032.1:22496-25252 GCA_002309235.1 Christensenella sp. UBA1224
AAGGGCGGCGTCGGTAAATCCCTTGTCACCGGGATGCTTGCGGTCATCATGGCAAGAAGAGGCTATAAGGTTGGCATTCTTGATGCAGATATAACCGGGCCTTCTATCCCGAAAGCGTTCGGCATGCATGACAAGCTCTATTCAACGGAAGAAGGCATGGAACCTGCGGTTTCCAAAACGGGTATAAAGATCGTTTCAATAAATCTTCTGTTGGAAAACGAAGGGGATCCTGTGGTATGGCGCGGCCCCATCATTGGCGGCTGTGTCAAGCAGTTCTGGACTGATGTATCCTGGGGAGATATTGATTTCCTCTTTGTGGATATGCCTCCGGGAACGGGAGATGTCCCTTTGACCGTATTCCAATCACTGCCTGTTAACGGAACTGTTGTCGTTACAAGCCCCCAGGAGCTTGTCGGCATGATAGTGAGCAAAGCTGTAAACATGGCAAATCTCATGAATATCCCGGTTTGGGGGATAGTGGAGAATATGTCGTATTACAAATGCCCTGACTGCGGGAAAGAGCATTTTATATTCGGTGACAGCCATCTTGATGTCATAGCCAGAGACAACGGTGTGGAGCTTACGAGCCGTTTGCCGGTGGATCCTGTTCTCGCGATGAGCTGTGACAGAGGCATCATAGAAGTCTTTGAAGGCACATGGCTTGACAATATGGCCGATGGCATCGAAGCAAGGATGAATAAAGAAGCATAATATCGATCACGATAAAACAGCCTGCGCCATCATAAGTGCGCAGGCTGTTTTTTGATGCTGAAAAGGTATCGGGCAAGTCTTCAGTCTAATCCCCGATCCTGCCTACAATGCTCTTGGTCTTCCACCTTCCGAGCTTATACCACGTGTAATTGAGTGCAGCACCGATGATCCAGCTGATGAGCAGGGAAAAGAACAGGGCATCCGGGTTCCCGTTTGGCCATTCGGCGGATTTTGTCAATGCGGCGATAATGTAAGCAAGCGGAGTTCTGATCGCAACAGTTGTAATGATAGATATCCACATGCTGGGCATCGTATCGCCCGCACCTCTCATGACACCTGCAAATATCTGCATAAAGCACATGGCGATATATCCGAAAGCAAGTATCCGCAGCTGCCGGATGCCCAATCTGATGACGGTATCCGTAGAGGTGAACAGGTGAAGGAGGTTCTTGCCGAATATGAGGATGCACAGTACGAGTATGACGCTTGAGGAAAGCGCAAGCTTGAGGCAGTCGCGGATACCCTTTTCACATCTGTCTATCCTGTTGGCTCCGATATTCTGACCGATAAAGGTTGCTATAACCATACCGAAAGTGAAATTCGGCAGCATTGCAAAGCCGTCTATGCGCATGACAGCGGTACAGCAGGTTACTACGAGATAACCCATGGAATTCGTAAGGCTTTGTACAAAAACCTGAGCGAGAGAGAAAATGGCCTGAGTAATACCGGCGGGGAGTCCGAGACGCATCAGCTGGAGCGCATAACTCTTCTTTGGGATCAGCGTCTTCTTGCGGATATGGATGATATCGCGCATGGACGCCATCTTTACGAGCAATATGACGGCGGAGATCCCCTGGGAAAGTATCGTCGCGAGAGCTGCGCCGCTTACCCCCATACCGAAGCCGGCGACAAACCAGATATCCAGAATGATGTTGAGAACGCTTGTAAGCAGGAGGATGACCAGGGGGAAGAACGAATCCCCGAGCCCGCGCAGGATGCCCGAAACGATATTGTAAAAGCCGCCGCCTATGATGCCGGCGAGGATGATGATGAGGTAGTCCGCCGCCATGTCGTACACTTCGGCAGGTGTATTGATAAGGGTCAGCAAAGGCCTTGTAAGCGGTATGCCTATCACCATGATGAGAATGGACGATAACGTGATCAGCGTGAGGGAATTGCCGACAGACATGGAAAGCGCATTGGTGTTCTTTGCGCCGAAGTACTGGGCTACCATGATCCCGGCGCCGGTAGAGATCGCCATGAAAAGGACAAGAAGAAGGTTGATGATCGGGAAGGTAGTTCCTATTGCTGAAAGAGCTGTATCACCGACGTACTTTCCGACGACGATGGAATCGACCGTGGAATACAGCTGCTGAGCGAAATTGCCTATGAGCAGCGGTATGGAAAATCTGAGCAGGCATGACATTGGCTTGCCGATCGTCATATCCTGAGCGCCGAACAAGGATTGTAGCTTTTTCAACATGCTGTTCAACTGCCTTTCGGAAAAGAATCGAATAAACAAAAACAATACAGGATACAGTTACATGATACACTGTTTTGCCGCGTTTTCCGCTAAAGAAGTGTAAAGAATAAAATGATTAACAATCATTATCTGCATAACGTAGAATCTTAACGGACCTTTTACTGGGTTATCATTCTGTTCATGATACAATATATTTTGAATGATAAGGGCTTTATGCTCGGATTCATACGAAGGTTTGTATGTTGATATACGTGAGGAGGGTGTCAGACAACATGCCAGTTAAAGAGATCAAGTTTACGGAAACCGTCCTTCGTGATGCCAACCAGTCATTGGTGGCCACGAGAATGCCTATTTCCAAATTCGAGCCTATCCTGTCCACAATGGACAAGGCAGGCTACTATTCCGTTGAGTGCTGGGGCGGCGCTACGTTCGATTCCTGCCTCCGTTATCTCGATGAAGATCCGTGGGAAAGGCTTCGCACTATCAAGGCAAAGATGCCCAATACCAAGCTCCAGATGCTGCTTCGCGGGCAGAACCTGCTCGGATATAAGCACTATCCCGA
>DBXA01000032.1:25356-26278 GCA_002309235.1 Christensenella sp. UBA1224
GGCGCTGTCGCTTCCGGTGCCATTTCCTATACCACAAGCCCTGTCCATACGCTCGCAAAGTATGTAGCACTCGTCAAGGAAATGAAGGAAATGGGCTGCGATACTTTCTGCATCAAGGATATGGCAGGCGTCATCACACCCAGGGAAGCGTATGACCTGGTCAGCGCCATCAAGGACGCTATACCGGATATGCCTATCGTACTCCACACCCACTGCACGACGGGTATGGCTTATATGTCCATTCTGAAAGCGGTTGAGGCCGGCTGCGAGATCATCGATACCGCTTCGTCTTCTTTCTCCGGCGGCACATCCCAGCCTGCCACCGAGACGATCTATGATGCGCTTACCGGTCTTGGCTACACGGTAAAGCTTGACCGCAAGGTGCTCAAGCAGGTCAACGACCACTTTAAGCCCATCCGTGACGAGTTCCTCAAGAACGGCACGCTGAAGCCGAAGGCCCTTGTTACCGATACCGATGCCCTTACCTATAAGGTTCCCGGCGGCATGCTCTCCAACATGATGGCGAACCTGGAGGATATGAACGCGCTTGACCGTATGGACGAGGCTCTGCTGGAGATCCCTGCAGTTCGCAAGGATATGGGATATCCGCCGCTTGTAACGCCCCTTTCTCAGATGGTCGGCAACCAGGCTGTCACCAATGTTCTCGTCGGTGAACGCTATAAGAATATCTCCAAGGAGATCAAGGCTTATCTGCGCGGTGAGTACGGTACCGCTCCCGGTCCGGTAGATCCCGAGCTTGTCAAGAAGGCTCTCGGAGATGAGAAGCCGATCACCGGCCGCTTTGCGGATACTCTTGAGCCTATCTTTGAGAAGACGAAGAAGGAACTCGGCGAAACGGCAAAGTCCGATGAGGATGTCCTTTCCTATATTGCCTTCCCGCAGGTTGCTGAAAAGTTCTTTG
>DBXA01000039.1:0-12273 GCA_002309235.1 Christensenella sp. UBA1224
AAAAGCGGCTTCCGTCATGAACGCAAGGTACGGCAGGCAATGCGTGAACGTTGAGATACGCGACAGCTACCGCAATATGTCGGAAGCGCTGAAGGGCCACGAGCATCTGATCGAAAACGCTCGGGAAGCAGTCAGAAAAGCAGGCGGTACGCCGGTCAGCCTTCCCGTGCGCGGAGGCACGGACGGCTGCAGACTTTCGTTCATGGGGCTGCCGTGCCCGAACCTTGGCACGGGAAGCCATAACCATCACGGCAGGCGCGAGTTCGCGGTTGCCGAGGAAATGGACAAATGCGTGATGGTCCTCGTCGATCTCGCGAAGGCATATGCCTGATCCCGAAAGGAGATTATAAAGTGCGCCTGGCGAAATGGGTGCTCGTGGGCATCCTGTGTTTGGGCCTGTGCTCCTGTTCTCTGCTTCCGGTAGAGCAGGAATACACAGTCAAGCCTGTGATCAAAAACTATAATGTATCAAATTACGCCCTGTCGTATGTGCTCTTCGGCGATGTGCAGAAGACAGAGGTGCTCACGTGCCGCTATGTGTCCGTGAGCACCGAAAGCCTTGCCTTCCGTATCGGAGGGGAATACATCGGCGGCATCTATGTCAGCAAGGGCGATATGGTCAAAAAGGGCGATCTTCTGGCAGAGCTGGAGGTGAACGGCCTTAAGAGGTCGCTTGCCGGCGTTGAGGAGGAGATCACCTCGCTCGAGCTTTCCATAGAGCGGACCGGGGAAAGGATGAACCTGGCCGTTGCGACGGCAGCAAGAATAGACGCCGTAACGGGAAGGGATACCGCATCCTCGGTCAGGGAACAGTATGCTTCCGAGATCAAGAGGTATGAGGATTCCCTCTCGATCGCCCGTATGCGCAGGGATGAATACACAGAGCAGATCGCAAAGAGCCAGCTCAGGGCCGGTATTGACGGCGCCGTGACATATGTCCGCAATGTATCGGAAGGGCAGAGATCGGTAGAAGGGGAGACATTTATCAGCCTCGCGGATGCCGGCAACAGCGTTTTTTATACCGATACGGTGAATTATGACATGCTTCCCACAGGGGATATCGTGGAGATCTACGTGAACAAGGAATACCTTGAGGCGGAGGTCGTTTCAGCGGAAAGCCTTGGCTTCCGGGAAGAATTCAACAACAAAGGCGCGAAAAGGATCTATTTCCGGGCGCTCACGCCGAACGCTTCACTGGAGACGGGAGACAGGGGCACCCTCACCATCACGCTGGAGGAAGCGAAGGATACCCTGTATATACCGATAAAGGCGCTCAACGAAGTTGACGGCAGGTACTTTGTATATCAGTGCGATGAAAAAGGCCTGAAGGTCATGACGGATGTCGTGCCGGGCATTACCACGAACAAATACGCTGAGATCCGTTCCGGCCTCTCCGAAGGGGATAATGTGATCACGGGCTGACGGCTTCTGAAAGGATGAGATCCGGAAGATGAAGGGGAAAAAGACAGGGATAGCGCTGCTGGCCGCTTTATGCATGCTCCTATCCGCTTGCGGAGGCGGTGAAAAAGCGCCGGAAGCGCCGGAATTGATGGAACCGGTCGGCGTAGAGCTGGATTTTGCGCTTGTCAAGCGGATGGATATCGAATCCATCGTTACGTTTGAGGCCTGCGTGATACCGGAGACGGAAGATCTGTACTTTACGGTGGATGGCGTTATAGGCGAGGTGAATACGCGTCTGGGCGCTGCCGTAAAAAAAGGAGATGTCCTGCTGAAGCTCGACGAAGAGGCTTCCGAGGAGAAGCTCGCAGATCTGAGGGAACAGCTTGCTTACTATGAAACGCTCTATACGTATGAAAACGATCTGGCAAGGGTCGATATCGATATATTGAAGCTCGAACTCGAAAAAGCCGTGCGGGGCGGTATCACGGAGGCGGACAGGCTTTCAAGCCAGGGCAATATCGATATGCAGGAGCTCCTTCTGAAACAAAAAAAGGAAGAGCAGGATGCTGTACTTTCGGGCATACGCGGGGATATAGCGGAGCTTGAGAAAGACCTTGGCAAGAATGTCATAACGGCACCCTTTGATGGGACGGTCGTCCGCATGAATACGCTTTATGAAGGCAACTGGGTAGGGGCTTATGACGAGGTCATACGCATAGCGAATGAGGATGTGCTCATGGTGGAGAGCGAATATGTCTCTCCCACACGTCTTTCTGCGGCGCCGCGCGTATATGCGCTGATAAGAGGCGGCACGTATGATCTGGAACCTGTCGAAATGGATATGACGGAGTACTTCTCGATCGTGTTTGCAGGCGGTACCGTCATGACGGATCTGCGCTTTACGGGAGATACCGGAGACATCCGCGCGGGAGATTACGCGCTCATGTGCCTTGTCACATCCGAAAAAGAAGATGTGCTCGCGATCCCCTTCAACGCGCTGTATGTGGATGATACCGGAAAATACGTTTATAAGCTCTCAAACGGCGTTCGGGTCAGGCAGAATGTGAGGACGGGAGCATCAAACGGACTGTACATACAGGTAACGGAAGGACTTGAGGAAGGAGATAGGGTATATGTTAAGGAGTAACCTGATGCGCCTTGTCGCCTGTATCCTCATACTTGCGGGAATGCTGCCCCTCATGGGGTCGACGATCATAGACCCTGCAAAGATCTCAGATTCCGGAGCGGAGTATAAGACGGGAGAGGTTGTCACCGGCAGCTTTACAAAGACCGTAGCCGGCGGCGGCGTCATGTACTATCCGAAAAAGTACCAGATCAAATGTGAAACATATAATGCAAGGGTCAAGAGCATATCCGTAGGCCGCAGCGATAAACTGGAGGAAGGCCAGGAGATAGGGGTACTGTATACGGAATCCAGCCGCGCGGATCTCGCCCTGCTCAGACAGAGGCTCGAAAACGCTCAGGAAAGCCTGGAAGAAATGGACCGCGTCCTTGACGATAAGATACTTGCGCTGCAGTCTTCCGCCGCCTCCGCGTCGGACCCGCTCGATTCCGAGATGCTCAGGCTCAGGATATCAAGGGCAGCCATAGAATACGAAAAAAACAGGTTCGTGCTGGAAAAAGAGATAAGCGATCTGAAAGAGCGCATCTCTGAAGAGGAAGAGAAGCTGAAGGATACCCCCGTCTATTCGCCCGTTACGGGAAAGATAGAGGCCTACAGCTATCTCAACGAAGGGGATTCTGTCGCTTACGGCACAGTGATACTCAGGGTCTATGAAACGGCGGTCTATCTGATCCGCGTGGAAGACGACAATAACAGGTGGCACTACGGCATGGATGTTACTGTCGCATACGGGCCGCGCAACAACCGCAAAGAGGCTGCCGGAAGGGTGGTATCGGCAGATAACGTGCTGCCATACAACAAAAAAACGGGGTACAGCTACATCGCGCTGGATGAATTCATCGATCCGGAAGACCTTTCATCCATCAACTTGTCGGCGACATACCTCTCTTTGGACAATGTGCTGCTGGCCCCCAAAAAGGCCGTGTCTCTCCAGAAGGGAAAGAACCTCGTCTCCATATTGGAAGGTTCCTCTGTCGCCCAGAGGTATGTATATACCCCTATGTATAATTCGGATTGGTATCTTGTGCTGCAGGGTCTGACTGATGGTCAGGTGCTGATACTCGATTGACGGAACGGAGAGATAGATCTTGCTGCAATTTGTAATACGGAAACTGCTCCATAAGCGCTGGATGGTATGCTGCCTGCTGATAGGCAATATACTCCTCGTATCCATAGCCTGCTGCAACCCCATGTATACGCAGGCTGTGCTGCAGCGCATGCTCATCTCAAAAATGGACAGCTATATCGTCGATAACAACAAGTACCCGGGTGCGGTCACATTTACCGGCGCGGTCATAAGGCGGAACGACAGTTTTTCCTTCATGGACAAGTTCATGGAAGTGCAGGAGATGGCGGAAAGCCTGCCGGAAAAAATGGGCGTGCCGGCGATCTGGCAGATAACGCATTATTACCTGGATACCACGAGGATGCAGCCGGATGTCCCGCGCAGGGAAAACGATGTGAAGTCTTTTACGATAGGTTTTCTGACAGGGCTTCCGGAGCATGCCAGCATGATCTCCGGCCGCATGTATGAGCCGGGCATCAACGAGAACGGCTGCTATGAAGTGATCATGAGCCTGAGCGCGATGGCAAACCTGGATCTGCTGGTCGGTGAATGCTTTACGGGTCAGACGCTGACAGATGCGAACGGGGATCGTGTGCGCCTGCAGGTAGTAGGCGTTTATACCTTCTCCGATGCGGAGGATATCTATTGGGTGCGTACACCGACCTCCTATCGGGCGGAGGTATTCATGGATGAGGATACCTTCCGGGCAAATTTTGCGGATATGGACGCGCTGAGAAATACCATCAATGCCTATTGGTACACGATACTGGATTATGAGGCGATGCGCGGCGATGATGTCAGCTCCATGTACGCTATCCTGTCAGGCTTGAAGGAAAACTTTTCTACAGGCAATTACCGTTACTACGACAATTGCTCGGCGATATTCGAGGATTTCCTCGTAAAGCGGGAAAAGGTGAATGTGACGCTTCTCGTCCTGCAGGTGCCGATTTTCGTGCTGCTCGCGGCGTTTATCTTCATGGTATCAAGGCAGATGCTCGAAATGGAGCAGAGCGAGATCTCCATACTGAAGAGCCGGGGTGCCGGAAAAGGCCAGATCATAGGGATATATCTCCTACAGAGTACGCTGCTCTCGATCGTTGGGCTTACGGCGGGGATACCGCTTGGCATGTGGCTGTGCCAGGTGCTGGGTTCCGCAAACGCTTTCCTGGAATTTGTTTCCCGTAAACCGCTGGATGTGCGTTTCTCGGATAGGGCAGCTGTGTTCGCAGCCGCAGCTGCAGTGTTTTCCGTCTGTACCATGGTGCTCCCGGTGTTCCGATATTCAAGCGTATCCATTGTCAACCAGAAACAATCCAAACATCGCAGAAGTGAAAAACCCCTCTGGCAGAAGACATTCCTCGACTTTATACTGCTGGGCGTTTCTCTGTACGGCCTGTATTCCTTCAATGGGCAAAAGGATATCCTGGCAGAAAGGGTAGCAAACGGCGCTTCTCTGGATCCGCTTCTGTTCATGTGCTCTTCGCTCTTTATCGTCGGGGCGGGTCTTGTGGCAGTCAGGCTCGTTCCGGGTATCATATGGCTGGTATTCACTGTGGGCAGGAAGCTGTGGAGCCCTGCGCTGTACGCATCCTTCCTGCGCGTGATACGTACGAGGAAAAGCCAGGGCTTTATCATGGTATTCCTCGTCATGACGATCGCGCTGGGCATGTTCAACGCTCAGGCGGCGCGCACGATCAACGGAAATGAAGAGGACAGGCTGACCTATCTGACAGGTACGGATATCGTGCTTGCGGAGATATGGGATAACAACGCGGACCAGATCGAATCGGCAAAGCCTGAGGATATCGTCTATGAGGAACCGGATTTCGGCAGGTATGCGACCTGTCCGGATATCGAGATGGCGACGAAGGTGCTCAGGAACTCCTCGGGGCTCGTGATGCTGAGCGGGAAGACATTGAAAAACGTCAACATCATGGGGATCAATACGAAGGAATTCGGCCAGGTCATACGATTCAAGGATGATCTGCTGCCCATACATATCAATAACTTCCTGAACGCGATATCCCAGAATTCGCATGCCATACTCGTAAGCCGGAATTTTGCGGATGACATGGGCGTGAAACTGGGCGACGTGCTCAATTACAAGTGCTCGCTCGGGGATAATATCCGCGGCATCGTATACGGCTTTGTGGAGTATTGGCCTACCTATAATGCCGTATCCAATCAGATCGGCGTAGACGGGCTTGAAAAGCAGGTCAACGAGTACCTGATCGTCGGTCATCTTTCGCAGATGCAGTCCGCCTGGGGCGTTACGCCGTACCAGGTATGGATCAAAGCATCCGATACGTCGTTTATCTATGATTTCATCGCAGAGCATAAGATCAATTACTCTGTGCTTCTCGATATCGAACAGCAGACGGTCGCGCTCAAGAATGACCCCATCTTTCAGGGGACCAACGGTATACTGACGGTCGGCTTCATCGTCGTTTTGATACTGTGCGCTACAGGCTTCCTCATCTACTGGATACTCTCCATACAGTCGCGTTCACTGCAGTTCGGCATATTCCGGGCGATGGGCATGTCCTTCCGTGAGATCATATCCATGCTGCTCAACGAACAGCTGTTCATCTCGGGGACTGCGATAGGGATAGGTGCCTTGATAGGCTATCTTTCGAGCCGGCTGTTCATACCGCTCATACAGATCTCCTATGCGCCGGCGGATGAAGTGATACCGCTCAAGGTCATTTCGGAGAAAGCGGATCTTGTGAGGCTGTTCGGCGTGGTAGGCTGCATCATGCTCATCTGCATCGTGATACTCGGTGTACTGATCTCGAGGATCCGCATCACACAGGCGCTCAAGCTTGGTGAGGACTGATGTCGGGAGGAGGGAATGAAATGCTCAGGACAGAAGGCGTTGTAAAGGTATTCCCCATATCCGGCGGCAGGTCCTTTACGGCACTTGACAATGTATCCATACACTGCCCGGAAGCGCAGCTGACGATACTGCGCGGGAGGAGCGGCTCCGGAAAGACGACGCTCATGAACATACTTTCAGCTCTGGATATGCCGACCAAGGGCAAGGTTTACTTTAACGGCCGGGATATCGTCAGGATGGATGAGCATTCCCGCGCGAAGCTTCGCAGGCATGAGATAGGCTATGTATTCCAGTCTGTGGCGCTCATCCCCATGATGACGGCTTATGAAAACGTGGAATATGCGCTGAGGCTTGCCAGAACGAAGGGAGACAGGCGGGAGAGGGTCACGGAATGCCTGCGCATGGTAGGCCTTGAAAAGCGTATGAACCATATGCCGCAGGAAATGTCCGGCGGCGAGCAGCAGAGAGTCGCGATAGCCCGTGCCATAGCGCACAAGCCGAAGGTGATATTTGCGGATGAACCTACGGCAGAGCTCGATACCGGAACGGGACTGCAGGTCGTGAAGATATTCCGGGAGCTGTGCGAGAATGAAAAGATAACTGTCATCATGACGACCCATGACAACGGCCTTATGGAATTGGGCGACAGGGTATACCAGCTGGAAGACGGGGTGATCGTGAATGGCTGAACCTATCATTCAGTGCGATAACCTGGTAAAGATATATAAGACCAAGGATATAGAGGTGCTTGCCCTCCAGGGGCTCGAGATAACCATCGAAGAGGGAGAGCTCATGGCCATTATCGGGAATTCCGGCTCGGGCAAGTCGACATTCCTGAACATGATAGGCGGGCTTGACAGGCCCAGCGCGGGCAGGCTGATCGTGGACGGGAAAGATCTGTTTAAGCTTACCGACAGGCAGCTGGTGGAGTATAAGCGCGATACGGTGGGCTTTGTCTGGCAGAACAACGCGAGGAATCTGCTCCCATGGCTTACCGCGTGGCAGAACGTACAGACGCCTATGCTTTTCGGGTCTTCCGCGCATAAAAAGAGGAGAGCGTTTGAGCTCCTGGAAATGGTAGGGCTGGAAAAGAGGGCCAACAGCCGCCTGGGACAATTGTCCGGCGGCGAGCAGCAGAGAGTGGCGATCGCCATCGCGCTTGCGAACAACCCCAGGCTCCTGCTCGCGGATGAACCCACAGGATCTGTGGACAGCACCACATCGGATTATATACTGGATGTGTTCAGGAAGCTGAACCGGGAATTGGGCCTTACGATCGTTATCGTGACACACGACAGGCAGCTGAGCAGGAAGGTCAACAGGGTCGTTTCGATACGAGACGGGAAGACATCATCCGAGCGGATCATGAAGCAGAGTTATCTGGAGCAGTACAATCATATGGATTCCCTGGCCAATACGGGCGACGGGACCATAGAGGAATCCCATGATGAGTTTGCCGTGCTCGACAGGGCAGGCAGGCTCCAGGTGCCCAGGGAGATGCTCGATAAGATAGGCGTAGAGGGGAATAAAGTCCGCCTGGAGGTGGAAAACGGTCACATCACGCTCGGAAAGCCTTAATGCCAGGGAAGCACTCTGCCGCGCTTTATGAGGTAAGCCTTTTCGGCTGCTCCCGCCAGAGGATCATCCTTATGGGAATCGGAATAGAAAGAGTCTATATGCGCTCCGCCGTAATAACGCCGGAATACGCGCACCTTCTCCTCGCGCGAGCAGTTGGGACCTGAATATCTGCCCGTTTTCTTATCTACGGGGGAAGCGTGCACACGGGTGATCCCAAGCCTTGCGCAGCCTTCCCTTACGAGGAATTCGGGGCTCGCGCTGATCACGACGTCATCCGGTGAATGGATCTTCCGATACCAGGGGTACACGTGCCTGATATTCTTATCCCAGAAAGCGGAAACAGCTTTGTCCATATCCGGGATGAGAGCAAAGTACCCGTACAGCGCCTGCTTCCATTCCGTAAGGTTCATACGGCGGGCTCTGGGCAGCGTTTTCAGGACGTGGGAAAGAACGCCCTTATAACGGAAGGCGCAGTAAAGGGTGAACCGGAGCGTGGAATCCCCCCGGAGTATCGTTCCGTCGAAATCAAATACGTTCATCTTTTTGCCTCCCTTGCCGCCTCAGAGTTATTATAAACAAAGGCGTTGGGCAAGTAAAGTTCATTTTCTTCCGTTGCAAAACGGGTGAAGTGATGATATCCTTATATATCTGATAAGATCAAGATTCGGAAAGGCTGTTGAAATATGTTCGGTATCCTCCGGCAATTCTTGGAAGACCCAAAAACAGTAGGCATATTCCTGCTGCTGGCACTGCCGGGCAGGCTCCTTGCGATAAGCGCCCATGAATCCGCTCATGCGTATGTCGCCAACAGGTGCGGAGATCCTACCGGCCGCCTGATGGGCAGGATATCCTTGAATCCGATGCGCCATCTGGACCCGATCGGTATCCTGATGATGCTAACGGTGGGCATAGGCTGGGCTAAACCTGTGCCTGTAAACCCGCTCAATTACCGGCATTACAGGAGAGATGACCTTCTGGTCTCCATTGCGGGTGTCACCATGAATCTTATCCTCTTTATCGCAAGCTCTATCGCGATCATGTTTATAGCCGGTCTCGCGCTCGCGAGGATAGAAACGGTCTCCAGCTATTTTGCAGCGAACGTGAAGGGGCTGGAGATCTTTACCATGAATGGGAACCTGTATTGGCTGGAGGGAGATCAGTACTGGTACTGCTCGATCGGCTCGGCTATCGGCAATGCTGCCTATATGGGTGAGTATCTGATACAGCCCGTACTTGGGAGTACGGTCTCGTATCTGTATCAGATGCTGGGCTACAGCATGGTCTGCAATCTCTGCCTTATGCTGTTCAATCTGCTCCCGGTCCCGCCGCTCGACGGCTACCATGTGCTGAATGACCTGGTGCTCAAAAAGCCCCTTTTTACTTCAAGGCAGGCTATGATGGCAGGCCAGAGCATACTCATACTGCTGGCGTTTACAGGTTATCTTTCCAAGGGACTTACCTTTGTAACGGATTATATCTACGATTGGGTAGGGGCTGGCGCGGTGTATCTGTACGGTCTGATAGGCGTTCTGTGAATCCATACGGGAGGGAGGCGGCTTAGAAATGGCATATGTCGTATCGCTCAAGCAGTTTGACGGGCCGCTGGACCTGCTGCTGACGCTCATTCACGAGGCAAAGATCGACATCAAGGATATATTCGTTTCCCAGATCACGGAACAGTATCTGGAAGCGATGCAGGGCGTGGATGACCTGGATATGGACAGCGCGAGTGAGTTTCTCGAAATGGCGGCTCTTCTTTTGGAGATCAAATCACGCGCTCTTGTCCCCGTTCTGAAAAAGGAAGACGAGGAGTCGGAGGAAGAGACGCCGGAACAGCAGCTCATCCGCAGACTTGAGGAGTACAAGGCCTTCAAGGAGCTTTCCGCGAAGCTGCGCCTGATCGAAGACGGCGCAAAGGATTACCTGACCAAGCTGCCGGAGGAATTTCCGCTCCCGCCGCAGGAATACGAGCTTACGGGGCTTACGGTACAGAAGCTTTTTGCAGCGTTTCAGCGCGCTCTCCGGCGCGCGGAGGCAAGGGATGCCGCCCTCGAACATGGCCAGAGGGAGATCCGGCGGGAGGTGCATACGGTGGGAGAGTGCATGTCCCGCATCACACGTCTCGCCCGGAAACGCAGGTGCTCTTTTTCCGAACTGTTTTATGACAGCGGCACCAGGGAGGAGATCGTGACCCTGTTCCTTGCGCTCCTGGAGCTTCTTAAGCTGAACCGTGTGCACGTTCTGCAGGACAACATTTACGATGAGATATGGATCGAGGCGGCATGACGAAGGATGGCAAGCGCCTGGCGTGCGTAACGCTGGGCTGCAAAGTAAATGAATTCGATACTGAGGCGATGCGTGAGACCTTTGAAAGGGAAGGCTGGCAGAGCGTTCCTTTTGATGAAAAGGCAGATGTGTACCTCGTAAACACCTGCACGGTGACTTCGACCGGCGATTCCAAGTCACTCAAGATGATAAGGCGCGCTGCGCGGACAAACCCCCAGGCGGATATCATCGTATGCGGCTGCCTTGCGCAGAAGGACGCCAGCAGAGTATGCCTTCCGGGCGTCAGGCTTGTGATAGGCGCCGCTCGAAGGGGAGAGGTATACGAGCTCTATCAAAGGAGCCTCGTTGGACCCGGTGTCATGATAGCCGTAAACGGCCTTAAGGGTGCCGCCTTTGAAAAACTGACGGTGACCGGGCACGAGAACCGCACAAGGGCGGTGCTCAAGATCCAGGAGGGCTGCGACAGATTCTGCACCTATTGCGTTATTCCGTATGTGCGGGGCCCTGTCAGGAGCATGCCGCTTGAGGATATCAGTTCGGAAGCACAGAGACTGTCTGATGCCGGTTATGCTGAGATCGTGCTGACGGGCATTCATCTGGCAAGCTATGGGAGGGAAAGCGGACATACCCTCGCGCAGGCCATAAGCGCTTCCTGCAGGCCGCAGAGCGTTGTCAGGGTGCGTCTTGGATCGCTGGAGCCCGTTACGGTCACGGATGAATTTCTGAATACTGCTAAGGGGCTCGGAAAGCTGTGCCCGCAATTTCATCTGGCGCTGCAGAGCGGCTCGGCGGAGATCCTAAAGGCAATGCGGCGCAGGTATACGCCCGGGGAATATGAAGATGCCGTCGCGCGCCTGAGGGATGCCTTCCCCGGCTGCGCGATCACGACGGATATACTGACAGGCTTTCCCGGAGAGACGGAGGAGCAGGCTCTCGAAACGGAACGCTTTATCGAAAGGATAGGGTTTGCCCGCATCCATGTGTTTCCGTATTCCCAAAGGGAAGGGACACCGGCAGCGGGGATGCCGGGCCAGATCAGAGAGGAAGTCAAGCACGAAAGGGCAAAGCGCCTGATCGCCATAGGGAACCGCATGGAGGCCGCATACGTCTCAGGATTGGTCGGTACCGAGCAGCAGGTCATATTCGAGGAACGTGAAAAGGACGGCATGTGCGGCGGTTATACGGCAAGCTATGTACACGTACTGGCCGAAAGTATGCCCGGTGAGATACATACCGTAAGGATAACGGGTAGCGAGGGCAAGACTGCCTTCGGTAAAGTAACAGGATAAAGGAGAGGTTTATTATGGAAGATTGTCTGTTTTGCTCTATCATAGCCGGTAAGATACCTTCGGCTAAGGTGTACGAGGATGAGTACGTTTACGCGTTCCGCGATATCAATCCGCAGGCTCCCGTGCATGTGCTGATCGTGCCCAGGGAGCATCTTCAGGATGCGAAGGCGCTTAAGGGTGAAAAAGCTCTTATTGCGGCAAAGGTATTTGAAGCTGCAGGAAGGATCGCCGAACAGGAGGGTGTCTCCGAGACGGGCTTCCGCGTGATCACCAATTGCGGGCATGACGGCTGCCAGTCGGTTCAGCACCTGCATTTTCACCTGCTTGGAGGCAAACAGCTTTCCGAAAAGATGGATTGACGGGACTTGTTACCGAAAAGAATGGATAAAGCCATACTTCTGCCGTTCTTAACCGAAAATGTAGCTTGACGTGACTATTGGGTAGAGGTATAATACAATAAGCAGCGTTCCCCAATGCTGCTTGGTCTGACGGCCAGTAATCACCGAGGGGAGGGAAACCAAGTGTCTGAAGTACGTATTCGCGATAATGAATCGCTTGAAAGCGCTCTGAGAAGATTCAAGCGCATTACTGCTCGTTCCGGCATCCTCGCGGAGGCCAGGAAGAGGGAGCATTACGAAAAGCCGAGCGTGAAGCGCAAGAAGAAGGCTGAAGC
>DBXA01000039.1:12290-22020 GCA_002309235.1 Christensenella sp. UBA1224
ACAGCCGATATGATCCTTGGCTGCCGGCTGTTTTTCCATTCGACCGGTGTATTTGGGTTCTCATCCGTCTTTTCATTTCTCTTTTGCAGCACTGTCAGAACGATACAATTTCATAAACCAGCGGGGATCTACATGCGATTTGTGATGCTCTTACGCCCGCATGCCAATGCCAGGTACGAGGAAGCGGTACTTCCCCTTGCCGAAAAGGAACTGCTGCTTACGATCGGGCAGATCATGCCCGGATCGGGAGATCATACCGTACGGCATATCGATATAATGGGTACCCGGGCAATTGAATTTGTGCTTTCCGAAATGCCGGAGGCTTTGACGAAGGCAATCTCGGGACATTCGGCGCTTCTGCTCTTTTGTGAGTACAGGGATGACGGCTCGCTCGTTCCCCTTGCGGGTCCGGCTGTTCCGGAGCTTGGCGATGATCTTTCGGCGATCTTGAAATACAAAGGAAAAACGAACGAGCGTTTTACCAGGTTCCTCATCCATATGGCGCTTCTTTCGGCACATGTGCACTCTCCCGAAGGGAAAAGGCTCGTCTTTGCCGATCCCATGTGCGGCAAGGGGACGGCGGTATTTGAGGCTGTGAATATGGGAATGGACGCATATGGGGCGGATACAGACGGAAAAGCCGTCGCGGAGGCAAATGCGTTTTACCGGAAATACCTCGAGTATCACAGGATAAAGCATGCCAATAAAGAAATGTCGATGACGATCCCCGGCGGGAAAAGTGCGCCGGTGCGTTCGGTCAGCGCCAGCGGGAAAGGCGAGGTCCGCTTTGCCGTGTGCGATGCCGGGGATGCTGCGTACGTGTTCGGAAAGGGCAGGGTACATATCATGGCTGCGGATCTGCCCTATGGTGTGCAGCACGCTCCAAATGAAAGGGGACATGTGACGAGCATGTCCGCCATGCTGGAAAAGCTTATGTCAGGCGTGTATGCTTCGCTCGCCGTGGGAGGCGCTGCTGCATTTTCCTTCAATGTAAACACGCTCCCCAGGGAAAAGGTTGCCTCCGCCGCCATGCACGCGGGGCTGAGACCCGCATCGGGTCCCTGCTATGAAGGGCTTGAACACTGGGTAGAACAGGCAGTCCGAAGGGATGTCTGTGTGGCCGTAAAAGATTGACCTACACGAAATAAAGGTGGGACTGTATGGATTATCAGACTCTTTACGCAAAGACCGTGAAAGAACTGCGCGATCTTGCGAAAACGGAGGGGATCAGGATACCGTCCGGGATCTCTAAAATGAATATCGTCCAGATCATGCTTGAAGAGATGGACAAAAAAGCAAAAGCAGCGCAGTCTAGCACTCCTTTACCGGAGAAGCGGGAAGAAAAACCCGCAGGAGAGGATAAGGGGAGATCTCCTGCTCCTGAAAAACAGGTAAGTGAGCCTGCTTCTGAAAAGCAGGCTGTGCAGGAAATCTCGGCTCCCGCGGAAAAGAAAGAAAAGCCAACCGGGAAAGAAGAGCCTCAAAAGGCCGACAGCATTCCGGCAAAGAAAGAAAGAAAAACATCTCCTGCCGGAAATGTCAAAGCACAGGCAAAGAAGCCGGAAACCCGCAGGAATAATAAGCAGCAAAATAACCGCAGCAGCAGCCATGATCGATCGGCGGATCTCGGAAAGCAGACAGAAACCCGCCAGAACGCGCCGACAGAAGGGAATGCCGCCGGTACAAAGCTAAGCAAGGCTCCCGGTATGGAAAAAGCGGCTGCAGCCGAAAAGCGGGATGTTCCGGTCGAAAAGGATATCGCAAGGAAGGATCTCTCGCGTGAAGACGCCCAGATCGCTCAGGCTGCAAGGAATGCTATGAGGGCATACCGGCAGAACGTGCAGGCGAACGCGAAGGCCGCAAGGCTGCAGAAGAATACCGACCAGGTGGAAAAGCCGGCAATGCAGAAACGCTTTGTGCCCAAAGGGCAGGATGTCACCTCTGCCCATGTCGTGCAGGCGCAGCAGGTTTCTGCCCGCCCGACACCCGGCGTCAGGCAGGAACAGCCTCGCTATCAGAGGAGGGAATTTGTCCCTCAGGATCCTACAGAAGTGACACAGGCGGTCAGCGACCTGCTCGCGAACAGCGAGGTGCTCGAAGGAGCCGGCGTGCTCGAGCTCATGCCGGATGGGTATGGCTTTCTGCGCGCGCATAACTGCCAGCCCGGGCCGAACGACGCATACCTTTCCGCTGCCCAGATACGCAGGTTCAACCTGCGTCAGGGCGACTATGTTACCGGCAGAGCCAGGCCGCAGCGCGAGGGCGACAGATATATGGCGATGCTGTATATCGATACCATAAACGGCGATCCCGCGGAAAAGGCGATAAACAGGCCGCGCTTCGAGGATCTGACGCCTGTTTTCCCGACAGAGCGCATCCGCATGGAACGCAAGGATGATGAGAAGGATCTTTCCCTGCGCATCATAGACCTTCTTGCGCCGATCGGAAAAGGGCAGAGAGCTCTTGTCGTATCCCAGCCGAAGGCAGGAAAGACGGTGCTCCTCAAGAAGATCGCCAATGCCATAACGGTCAACAATCCGGAGATCAAGCTCATTGTCCTGCTGATCGATGAACGCCCGGAGGAAGTTACCGATATGCAGCGTTCCATCAAGGGTGATGTGGTGTATTCGACCTTTGATGAGATACCGGAAAACCATGCCCATGTTTCGGAGCTCGCGCTGGAAACGGCGAAAAGGCATGTGGAACAGGGGAAGGACGTCGTTATCCTGCTCGATTCCATTACAAGGCTCGCAAGGGCTTATAATCTGGTGATCCCGCCGACAGGGCGTACGTTATCCGGCGGTATCGATCCGGGCTCGCTGCATAAGCCAAAGCGCTTTTTCGGCGCCGCGAGAAATATCGAGAAAGGCGGTTCCCTTACCATCATCGCTACGGCACTGGTAGAAACGGGCAGCCGCGCGGACGATATCATCTACGAGGAATTCAAGGGGACAGGCAACAGCGAGATCCATCTCGACCGCAGGCTTTCCGAAAGGCGCATCTTCCCGGCTATCGATATGAAAGGATCGGGGACGAGACGCGAGGAGATGCTGCTATCCGAGGAAGAGATGGAATGTGCGCTTTCCATCAGACGCCTGCTCAGCAACGCGCAGGACGATGCCGAACAGCTGCTCAGTCTCATGGAAAAGACGCCGAACAACGAGGAATTCTGCCGCAGGATGCGCGGCTGGATATCGAACCTTGAAAGCAATGGGTATTCATTCGGTTAAGGAGGGTATTGCATGAGAAAAGATCTCGGAGCAAAACCGCTGTGCTACCCGCAGCCGGTATTTATCATCGCCGCCTATGATGAGGACGGCAGGACGCAGGCCATGAACGCTGCCTGGGGCGGCATACACGATACGGAGGAGCTCTATATGTGCCTGAGCGCATCGCACAAGACCGTAAAGTGCCTTCTTGCGAAAAAAGAGTTTACAGTGAGCATGGGCACGGCGGAATACGCGGCGCAGTGCGATTATCTGGGCATTGTTTCCGGGAACGATGTACCGGATAAATTCGAAAGATCCGGTTTCCATTCCGAAAAAGCGGCTCATGTGGACGCCCCGGTCATCTGCGAGCTTCCGATGGCTCTGGAATGCTCCCTTTCTTCCTATGATCCGGAGACGGGAAGCCTCGTGGCTGATATCATAAACGTATCCGTGGATGAAAAGGTGATGGATGAACAGGGCAAGGTAGATATCGGAAAGCTCCGGCCTATCACATTTGATCCGTTCAATATGGCGTATGTGGAGCTCGGCGCGAAGGCGGGCAATGCCTTCTCGGATGGCCGTGCTCTGAAGAAGTGATAAAAAACTATTGACAAACTGCCTTCCGGTGTTATATAATTATTTTGTTGCCGAAAGGCGGGTTTGCGGCCCTGGCGGAATTGGCATACGCGCACGTTTGAGGGGCGTGTTCAGCAATGAGTACGAGTTCAAGTCTCGTGGGCCGCACCAGCAGAAAGAAATGTGGTTTGTCTTGTGAGACAAGCCACATTTCTTTTTGAATGATGTTTGCCCTGCCGGGCAAGTGATGTTCGCTTCGCGAATGATGCTGCCTTCGGCAGTGATGTGTCCTGCGGGACGTTGGGCCGTTCATCATCGCATCATTGTGAGTAAGGCGAGCGGCAATCTTCATTGAGCTCTTTCCGAACAATATTTGTCGCCTGACGGACGACCTTTTCTCTTTGGAACAGATTATAATCGTATCATCAGAACAAAGGAGGTCGGAGAAAATGTTTGGAGCGATACTCGGCGACATGATAGGCGCGCCGTATGAATTTGACAGAAGCCCGAAGACGAAGGTATTCCCTCTCTTCGGGAAATATACGGAGTTTACGGATGATTCCGTTATGACGGTCGCCGTGGCGGAGGCGCTTTTGGACGCAGCAGGCAAGACGGATGATGAGATCAGGTCGGATCTGGTATTTTCCATGCGCAAGTGGGGCAGGCGGTATCCGGATGCCGGGTACGGTGTGCGCTTCTATCGCTGGCTGAGATCCAGGGATCCGGAGCCTTACGGGAGCTATGGAAACGGCTCAGCCATGCGCGTATCCGCAGCAGGATGGCTGTTTGACACCTTGGAGGAGACGCGCCGCATCGCGCGCCTGACAGCCGATGTCACCCATAATCATCCGGAAGGGATCAAAGGCGCGGAAGCGGCGGCAAGCGCGATTTTTCTCGCCAGGACAGGAAGCGGCAGGGATGAGATAAAGGAATACATCATCAGTGAGTTCGGCTACGATCTTTCCCGGACCTGCGATGAGATCAGGCCGAAATACCATCATGTGGAAAGCTGCCAGGAGACCGTCCCTGAGGCGATCACGGCCTTCCTGGAGGGGAACGGGTTCGAGGATGTCATCCGGACAGCTGTCTCTTTGGGCGGTGATTGCGATACGCTCACGTGCATTGCGGGAGGCATCGCGGAAGCATTCTACGGCATACCGGACAGCATGATCGCAGAGGGCAGGAAGCGCCTGCCGGTGGATATGCTCCTCGTGCTCGACCGGTTCAACGGTCAGAAGCGCCCGGGCAGGAGTGTATGAATGAGAAATATCGGACGATAAGGGTGCCTGGCGGACAATGAGGTTCTGCAGAAGTCTGCAGATGGGCTGCAACAGTCATGTCAGGCCGGCATCTGATGGAAAAAAAGGCTGCGTTTCCGCAGCCTTTTTTTCGGTCGTATCGTGTTCTGCTCAGCGGCTGCCGGGATCATAGGGGATGCCCTCTGCCTTCGGTGCGCGCGAGCTCTTGGATGTGAATGCCAGCACGACGAGGGTGATGAGGTAGGGCAGCATCCGGTAAAAGTGTCCGTTGAGCCCAATATTAGCCAGAGTGAAGACGCCGTCGCCGTTGATATCGAGTGTCTGGTAGGAGGCGGCGATGCATTTGAACAGCCCGAAGAGGATAGCTCCTCCCGCGATGGGCAGAGGCTTCCAGTTGCCGAATATCATAACTGCCAGAGCAAGGAAGCCGAATCCGGCCACATCGCCGTTTACGGAGCAGTTGGCTGTCGTCACGGCGAACACGCAGCCGCCCAGCCCGGCAAGCGCTCCGGAGATTATGCAGCCGGCGTAGCGCATCCTGATGACATTGATGCCGAGGGAGGCGGATGCCTGCGGGTTTTCACCGCAGGAGCGGAGCCTCAGGCCAAAACGGGTCTTGTACAGGAGGACGGCCATGACGATGAACAGGAGAACGCAGAAATAGGTCGTCAGGTATACCTTGTTCAGGAACGCTTCTCCCATAACGCCGATGTTCCTGCTT
Source organism: Christensenella sp. UBA1224 (assembly GCA_002309235.1). Classification (GTDB taxonomy): domain Bacteria; phylum Bacillota; class Clostridia; order Christensenellales; family Aristaeellaceae; genus UBA1224. The sequence goes on from DBXA01000039.1 coordinate 18,056, forward strand.
TTCTCGATCCCCAGCATGCTCTTTTTCACCATGAACCATGTCGCGGAATCGCCGCTGAGCAGCTGGAGGACATTCTGCTTCGCCGCAACGCGCACCAGGAACAGCACGATAGCCGGTGCCAGCATGTTGAGGGCCGTGCCGCTTATCGTCTGGTCGGCCTTCAGGTTGATGGCTGCAAATGCCAGGAGCAGGGAGAACAGGCATCCGGCGATGGCCGAGACCGCGAGGGACAGGAGCAGGAACCACTGGTAGTCCCATATCTTTCCCGCGGCTTTGGCGGCATCAAACCAGCCGAAACTCTGCATGGTGCGTACGGCTACGACGCCCATGAACGCGCCGAATATCATGATGCCTTCCAATGCCAGGTTGATCACGCCGCTCCGTTCGGCAAATACGCCGGCAAGCGCTACGATCATCAGCGGTATCGCATAGATCAGTGTCTGTCTGATCAGAAATGCCATTACCCACGCACCTCCCCTTTTTTATCCGCTTTCCCTGAAGCCGCTTTCTTTCTTCTGCCGCCGAGCCAGCTCCGTATGATCAGCATGAAAGCGGAAAGGTACACGATCACGGCGATGATCACATCGGTGATGTACTCATTGTAGGCGGTCAGATTTGTGAGCTGCTGGCCGTTGATATTGAGGTAGGACATGAATGTGCCCGTGAAAATGACGGCGAGGGGATTGCTGACCGCCAGGAGCGCCACCGCGATTCCGGTGAAGCCCACCTGGGGGAGGCTCTGGTAGGTCGTCCAGTAGAACTCGGTATTGCCGGACAGGCCGTAAAGGCTTCCGGCAGCGCCGGCCATCGCCCCGGCAATCGCCATGGAAAGGACGATGTTCCGCTTGTCCGGTATGGAGGCGTAGCGGGCGGCATGGCGGTTGAAGCCGCATGCCTTGAGCTGGTAGCCCAGCGTGGTCTTTTCCATGATGATGTAGAATATAATGGCCAGGAGGATCGCTATCAGGATGCCGCCGTTGATCTGGCTGCCCGCGAACAGAGTGTCAAGCCCTAATTTGGGGGTAGCGACGCCGCCGCGGGTGGCGAGGAGGTGAGCCCCTTCGGGGATATCGGTTCCGGCTACCGTCTGCACGCCGTCGACGATGATATCGTTTATGATCATGGAGGTCTTGTAGATATATCCTGTTTTCGTGCCTTCAATGACATTCTTGAGGTTGCTCATGTTGAAGAGGAATGTCACCAGGCAGGCCGAGAGCCAGTTTGTCATGATGCAGGCGATGACCTCGTTGATATTGAGGAGAGCTTTGAGGAGCCCGGGGATACAGCCCCAGAGCGCGCCTGCCAGCATGCCGCCCAGGAAGGCCGCAAGCCACACGATCCATACCGGTACGGAGGATGTGGGGATGCTCAGTGCGATGAACAGGGAAGCGCAGATGCCTGCAAGGTACTGCCCAGGCGCGCCGATGTTGAAAAGCCCTGTCTTATAGGCGATGGCGACGGAAAGCCCTGTCAGGATCAGAGGCATCGCGCGGAAGAGCATATTCCCGAAATACGTGGGGTTGAAGCCGAAGGTCAGATTGCCGCTCATATCGCGGCCTGTATTGAAAACGCCGAGTATCACCAGCCGGATGCCGTCCCATATGCTCTGTGCCGGGATCGACTCGCTGCACAGGCCAACGATGATGATGACGGCTATGCCTGCGAGGATGCCGGTCAATATGGCGATCAGGGATGCGAGTATCGTGCGTCCCGTTTCGGTTGCCCTGGTGTTTGTCTTTTGTGTCATGATACCTTCCCTCCCTTCACGCTGTCCCTCCTGGCGCCTGTCATATAGAGGCCCAGCTCCTGGACGTTTGTCTTTGCCGGATCCAGTTCCCCAACGATCTCACCTTCATACATGACCAGTATCCGGTCGGAAAGACTCATCACCTCTTCCAGCTCGAGGCTGACGAGGAGTATGGCTTTCCCCGCGTCCCTCTGGGCGACGAGCTGGCTGTGGATATACTCGATGGCCCCCACATCCAGGCCGCGCGTGGGCTGTACGGCTACGATCAGCTTCTTGTCCCGGTCAAGCTCCCTGGCGACGATGGCCTTCTGTTGGTTGCCGCCGGACATGGAACGTGCCTTTGTGACAGGCCCCTGACCGGACCTTACATCGAATTTCTCGATCAGGCGCTCTGCGTAGGATCGCACCTCGGCGAAGCGGATGAACTGGCCCTTCTGGAATTCCGGCTCCAGGAAGCGCTGCAGCACCATATTTTGCTCCAGACTGAAATCCAGCACGAGACCGTGCTTATGCCTGTCCTCCGGGATATGGCTCATGTTCGCGGAACGTTTGCGTATGTTCAGGTGAGTGATATCCTGATCGCAGAGAGTGAGACTGCCGCTTTTTGCCTTCTCAAGGCCTGTCAGGCCGTACACAAAGTCCGTCTGGCCGTTCCCGTCTATGCCGGCGATGCATACGATCTCGCCCTCGCGTACCTGGAAGGATACATCGTTTACCGCATTGCGGGAGTGAAAACGGCTCGGGACGGAGAAGTGCTTTACATCCAGCACGACCTTGCCGGGCTTTGAGGGTGCCTTGTCCACTACCAGCTGCACCGGCCGCCCCACCATCATGTTGCTCAGCTGCTGCTTATTCGTTTCGGCGGTATTGACCGTGCCCACGTATTTCCCCTTGCGCAGGACCGTAACGCGGTCGGAGACCTGCATGATCTCGTTGAGCTTATGGGATATAAACAGGATGCTCTTTCCTTCTGCCGCCAGGTTTTTGAGTATCTGCATGAGCTCATCGATCTCCTGCGGCGTAAGGACAGCTGTAGGCTCATCGAAAATCAGTATCTCGTTGTCGCGGTAGAGCATTTTAAGGATTTCCGTGCGCTGCTGCATGCCTACGGTGATATCCTCGACCTTCGCGTCCAGATCCACGGCAAGCCCGTAGCGCTTTGACAGCGCCGCTATCTTGGAACGCGCCGCTTTCCTGGTGAGAAAGCCGGCTTTTGTGTCCTCCGCCCCCAATATGATGTTGTCTAGCACGGTGAAGACCTCGATGAGCTTAAAGTGCTGGTGCACCATGCCGATGTGCAGCGCAGTGGCGTCGTTGGGGTTGTTGATCTCCACGACCCTGCCGTTTTTGCGGATCTCGCCCTTTTCCGGCTTATACATGCCGAAAAGGACGCTCATAAGGGTGGATTTCCCCGCGCCGTTCTCTCCAAGCAGGGCGTGTATCTCACCGCGCTTGAGCTGCAGGGTGATATCGTCATTGGCGATGATGCCGGGGAACTCCTTGGTGATATGGAGCATCTCTATCACATACTCAGAAGCGCCCGGTTGCTTTTCTGCCATGTGTCAGGCCTCCCGGAAAGTTATTCTTGCATACAGTATAGCAAACCGCAAAAGAAAAAGGAAGGGCATGGGCCCTTCCTTCGGAAAAAACGCTATTATTCGACGAGGGTGATCTTCATGTTCGGATATTCGTACTTGAGGTTGGAATAATCGTCGTCGATCACCAGGGTGCCGTCCTTAACGGCTTCAAGCATCTTATTGTAATCCTCAACGGAGAAGTTGGTGAAACGCCAGCTGGATTCCGCTGTGGGCAGCTTGATGGCATCCTCTGCAGCGCCGAAGACCAGGGCCTGGCCGCCGATGGTATCCCACTTGCCGGAGAAGTAAGCATCAAGTGTCAGGTAGGAGGCTTCCGCGACACCCTTCAGAGGAGAGGTGAGTACGCGGTCGGAATCGCCGGCCTGGTCGGAGTCTACGCCCAGCGCCCAGGCATCGTTCGCCGCAGCAGCGGAGAAGCAGCTGATATACATGCGGCCGCCGCAGGGGAAGATGACTTCCGTGCCGTTCTCATACCATCCGTTCAGCATGGTCTCAAGCTCGGGGCTCGGTCCGAAGCTTCCGCCGTACAGCCAACTGTACAGCATTTCAACCTGAACGCCTAGTTCTTCAGCAGCTGCCTCAGCGCCCTGCACAAAGCCGTAGCCGTAACGGCAGCATGC